>JAAFHH010000099.1 GCA_013297545.1 Alphaproteobacteria bacterium | reverse complement strand
GCCGACTTCATCGGTGCGATCGGTCGCGGGCACCACCTGTTCGAGATCACCATCGGCGAGGGTTTGCATGGTCTTGGTAAGGCCAACCACCGGCTTCACGACATTGCGCACGATGACCGCGAGCAACCCCAGCAGCACGGCCAATACCGCAGCCGCACCGCCCACCACACCCACCGCGCGATCGCGGGCAAGCGCATCCGAGCGCTCAGGCGAGAGGGCGAATTCCAAAGTGCCGATCTTGCGGCCGTCGCGCGCGATCGGCACTTTCACCAGCACAGCCGTGGCCGGGATCTGGTCTGGCCCTTGGCCGACGAACACGCCATCGCGATCATCGAGCAGGCGGGCAGAGACAAAATCTTCGTCGCGCGCCATCGCTTCGATCAGCGTGCGGCCGGACCGGTCATCCATGCTCCAGAGCGCTTCGGCAGCGGCGCCTGCCCCCAGCATCGCCGACTGGTTGGCACGGGCGGACAGGGCAAGGCGGGCGTCCGCACGGGTCTGCTCGGCCAGATAGAACACGGTGCCGGCTGCGACTGCGGTGAGGATCAGTGCCACCGGCAACAGCACCTGGACCAACAGCGAGCGGGACACGAACGACCCGCGGCGCGGAGCAGCGGGCGTGGGGGCGGCGTCGCGATCTGGTGTCATCGGTCGATATCCTGCGGCTATGGCGAAGTGATTGTTCGCGCCGCGCACTGTGCGCATCGAAAATTACAAAACAACGACAGTTGGGCACAGCACCGCGTCTGAGCTGCACTTACAACAAATCTAACGCTGAACTGTCGCATCATCGTCATCCCCTGCCGTCAAAAGCCACGGGGCCTGTAGGGAGAGCCAACATGCGACAGTTCTTTGCGCTTACCCTCATCACAGCGGCCGCATTTGCTGCCGCACCCGACGCTTCCGCCCAAGGGCGCGCGATCGAGCTTGCGGTGCCGACCAACCGCCCGGTGGTCGATTTCGAAGGCGGTAAGGTGACCGGCTTCTTCGGCGCCATCGCGGACCAGGCACTGAAGCAGGCAGGCTTCCAGCCAACCTACGTCACCATGCCATTCGGGCGGATTTACAGCCAACTGGCCGCCCAGCAGATCGATGGTGCGCTGTCGGTGTTCGGCACGCCGGAGCGCCGCCAAGTCGCCTGGTACTCCGCCCCGATCGTGACCGAGTACTCGGTCCTGATCGTGCCCAGGGGCCGCGCCTTTCCGTTCGCCCGTGCGAGCGACGCGGCTGGCAAGGTGATCGGCACCCAAACCGGCTTTGCCTATCCGGGCTTCGACGGCACACCCGGGGTGACGTTCCAGCCGAACCCGGAGCGGGTCAACAACCTGCGCTTGGTGGCGCTGGGGCGCATGGATGCCGCGATCACGGGCTCGATCACCGGCCTCTATCAGGCGCGCAGCCTCGGGTTGTTGGACCAGATGGAAGCGCTGCCAGTCGGGATTGCAGCGATCACTTTGGCGATTGCGCTGAGCAACCAACGCTTCACTGCCGCGGATATGGCGCGCATTGATGCCGCCCTCGCCTCGCTGCTGGCGGGACCAGAATACCGCGCAGCGCTTGCCGCGGCTGGCGTTGAAGACTTGATCAAACCCTATCAGACCCTCCAATAGCGTTTCTTGATCGACGCAAAACCGCAAGCCAGCTGTCGAACGTTTGTCACGGCCTATGGGCAGAACTCGGGTCCAACCAATCGGAGGTCGCCCCATGAAAACGCTGCTGTGGTCCGTCGCTGTGCTGCTGCTCAGCACGCCGGGTGTGGCAACCGCCCGCCCGATCGAACTTGCAGTGCCACCGAACTTGCCGGTGGTCGGCCTTGAGGGCGGCAAAGCGGTTGGCTTTCTCGGCACCTTGGCCGACGAGGCGCTGCGCCGCGCTGGGTTTGAGCCGACCTACCAGCCGCTGCCGTTTGCACGCCTCTACGCGCAGCTCAGCGCCAAGCAGATTGATGGCGCGCTGTCGGTATTGGCCACGCCAGAGCGGGCGCGCACCGCCTGGTTCTCAATCCCGCTGGTCACCGAATACTCGATCCTGATCACGCCCAAGGGCCGCGGCTTCGGCTTCCAGCGGCCGAGCGACCTGGCTGGCAAGACGATCGCAACCCAAACCGGCTTCACCTACCCCGGCATCGACGGCACGCCGGGCGTGACGCTGCAGCCGAATGCGGAGCGGGCGAACAACCTGCGGTTGGTCGCGTTGGGCCGGGTCGATGCAGCGATTGTTGGATCGATCACCGGCCTATTCCAAGCGCGCGAGCTGGCCCTCGCGGACCAAATCGAGGCCCTGCCGACCGCGATTGCCGGCATCGAGCTCAGCATCGCGCTCAACAACGATCGCTTTGCCCAAGCCGATATCGACCGGTTGAACACAGCGTTGCGCGCCGTCCTCGACAGCCCGAGCTTTGGTGCCGCCCTCGATCGTGCCGGCGTGACGGGTCTGGTCCGCTCGTTCGAGGTCCTGCGCTGAGCGTTGGAAAACACTTTCCACCCATTGGTTCGGCTGATAGCGTCCCCGCCGGAGGCAGATTTGCTCGGGCACAATGGACGTTAAGCAGTCACGGCGCGGATTGACCGGGTACAAGCTGGTCACTGCCATGTGCGTGTGCGAAATCCTGTGCATGGCAGGGTTCGCCACCTTCCCTGCCTTGCTGCCGACTTTGCGCGCGGACTGGGGGCTGGACAATTGGCAGGCCGGCTTGATCGGCGGCGTATTGTTCTTCGCTTATGTTCTGGCGGTGCCGATCCTGTCCTCCTGGACTGACCGCTACGACGCTCGCTTTGTTTACTTCGGATCGTCGCTGGTCGCCGCGTCGGGTTCGTTTCTGTTCGGGTTCGTCGCCGAAGGGTTCTGGGTTGCTCTCGCCGGCCAAGCGCTGTTTGGCGCCGGCTTTGCGGGCATCTTCATGCCCGGCTTGAAGCTGTTGACCGATCGCATTCCCCAGCCGATGCACAGCCGTGCGACGGCGTTCTATACTGCCCTCTCCGGCATCGGGCTTGGCGCGTCCTTCGCGCTCGCTGGCTGGTTGGAAGCCGGGCTTGGCTGGCGCTGGGCGTTTTTTGCCGCCGGCATCGGGCCACTGATCGCGGGCTTGGTCGCCTTGATGTGCGTGGCACCGCGGCCACCAGACCCGGCTGCCGTCAACCGCTCGCTGATCGAAGGCTTCCGCTTGGTGCTGCGCAACCGCCCCGCACTTGGCTTTGTGCTCGGCTACACCGCGCACACCTGGGAACTCTATGGCCTACGCTCCTGGATGGTCGGCTTCCTTGCCTTCGCGGTCATCTACCGCGCCGATGAATTGGGCGACGCTGCCGGTTGGGCGACACCCACCAACATTGCCGCCTTGATCAGCCTGACGGGGTTGGTCACTTCCATCGGCACCAACGAACTGGCTGCGCGCTTTAGCCGAATGCAGCTGCTCGCCTCGATCATGATTGCGACACCGCTGGTCGGCATCGCGGCAGCCCTCGCCGCGCCCTTGTCCTTGGCGCTGACGGTCGTGCTGGTCGCGATCTACTACGGGCTCGTGATGTCGGATTCCGCCGTGCTGACCGCCGGTGTGGTCAGCAGCGCTAAGCCGGACCAGCGCGGTGCGACTATGGCGATCTATTCGGCTCTCGGCTTCTCAGCCGGGCTGTTCTCCCCGGTTGCCTTTGGCCTCGCACTCGACCTTGGTGGCCCGCGCTTGGGTGAGCCGAGCGGCTGGGCGCTGGGCTTCCTGGCGATCGGTCTGCCGTCGTTGCTGGCGATTGGGATCGTACGCCGGCTGGTTACTGCAAAGTCGGTGTGATGTCTTTGCGGTAGTAGTAGCGCACAGTGGCCGAGATATCGGCGTAGGCACGCGTGGCGTCCCCACGAACATAGCCGATGTCTTCATAGAGGCGGTGCGCGTGGGTCAGCACCACGTCGCTCCACAAATCGACATAGGCCGCACCGGCCATGCGCGAGAACCGCTCGACCCGGTTGCACAGCACGCGGCCGAGGTTGTGGCCGCGCGCACTGGACGACACGTAGAGCTTTTGCAGCTCCATACCGCCCGGCGTTTCTGCCGGCACCACGCCGATCGAGCCGACCAGCACGTTGGAATCCGTATCCACCACGACCCAGAGATCCCCGCTCTGAGCGCGGTACCGGCTGGCCATCGTATCATAGGCCGGGCCGTCTTTTGCGAAGTCGAACTTCTTGGTCGGGTATTCGCTCCACACGGTCGAAACCAGGGTCAGCAGCGCCTGCCCATCATCGTCGCTGGCCGGGCGCAGGCGAAAGCGCCGGCGCGGCTGCTCCTCCATCCGCCGACCAATATCGGCGCGGTGGGGTTCTCGTCGTTCACCGCCGCGTTGATCTAGAACGGCACCCTTGCGCAGCAGCATCGTCTCGCCTCACCCTACTTCAGGTTGGCGCCGCACCGGCGCCGGCCCAGGTCAAGCGCCGCAGCGGCGCTGGCCCGGTGAATACCCGCAAACGATAGCATTGGTCACGGCGATAATACCACTGCGCCGCGCGCGGGTTTCAATGCAGTGTCTCAGCCAGATCTTCCGACAGATGCTCCTCGATCGAGGACAGCAATTCCGCCACGTTGATTGGCTTGGTCAGATACTTGCGGAAGCCCGCCTGCATCGCCTTTTCGATGTCCCGCGGCATCGCGGAGGCCGACAGCGCCAGCACCGGGATGGCGCTGGTCGCCGGCATATCGCGCAGCCGTTCCATCGCCTCGATGCCATCCATGCCCGGCAAGTGGATGTCGAGGATGATCAAATCCGGCGTCAGCTTTTCGGCAAGCTCCAGACCAGACGGCGCGTCTACCGCGGTGTAGAGCCGCAGATTCGGCACCCGTCCGATGATCTTTTGCATCAAGCGCAGGTTGGACGGATTGTCCTCGACGTAGAGCAGCGAGCGTTCCGCCGAATGCTGCGTCGGGGCAACCACGGGAACGTCTTCCATCAACAGCGGGTTGGCGTCATCGATGCCGGAGGCGACGGTGAACTCGACCCAGAATGTCGAGCCTTCGCCTTCCGTGCTTTCAAAGCCGATGCGGCCGTTCATCAACTCGACCAGGCGCCGTGTGATGCTAAGCCCAATGCCGGTGCCTTCGATCGCGCTGTTCTCTTGGCCCAAGCGGTTAAAGGCCTGGAACACTTCACGCTGCTTTTCGAGCGCGATGCCATAGCCCGTATCTTCGACGCTAAAGCGCAGGGTTTGGCCGTCCAGCAGGGTGGTGTAGATCCGGATCGTGCCGCCTTCGCGGTTATACTTCACCGCGTTCGAGGCGAGGTTGAGCAGCACCTGATTGAGCCGCGTCATGTCGCACAAAACGTGGAAATCCGCCTCCGGCTGCGTGACCGACAGCGTGAGATTACGCCGGCGCGACAAGGGTGCGACCGATTGTTGGATGTGCGCCAGCACACCGCCGACGGGGACCCGCTCGATCGACAGCGCAAACGTGCCGCTTTCGATGCGCGCCAGATCCAGCACGTCGGAGATCAGCTTCAGCAAATGGTCGCCGGCCTGCAGGATCGCGTCGACCGCTTCGACTTGATCGGTGGACAAGGGCTCGTCCGGATTGTTCGACAACAGCTGGGCATATCCGAGCACAGCGTTCAGCGGCGTGCGCAGCTCGTGGCTCATCGACGACAGGAATTCGGACTTCGCGCGGTTGGCCCGCTCGGCCGTTTCCTGGGCGCGGATCAGCTGCTGTTCGCGCAAGCGATCTTGGGTGATGTCGGAATAGACCGTCACGTAGCCGCCGTCAGGCATCGGGCGGCGGCGCAGCTGCAGCACCCGGCCGTCGCTGCCCGACCGGTCGATGGTCGACCAGCGCGTTGTCGGCATACGCTGCAGGCGGGAATTGACTTCGTTTTCCACGTCGACCGTACCGAAGTCGCCGCGGTTGGCCTGTTCGGCCAAGATATCGCGCAAGTGCACGCCGCTGCGGTTGAAGTCTTCCGGCAGCTGCAACAGGTCGATGAACTGTCGGTTCCAGGCCACCAGCTCCATGCTGCTGGAAAACACCGACAGACCCTCAGACATGCTGTCGAGCGTGGTTTGCAACAGCTGGGCACTTTCGGCTGACCGGGCTTCCGACAGCACCAGATCTTCAAGCACCTGTTGCTGGCGATCGAGCAGACGCACCAGCACGATGGTCAACAGCCCGATCACGGCAGCGATTCCGCCGAACAAGTAGAAGGCGTTCTCCCGGTCGCGATACCAGCTGTCGAGCATCCGGCTCTGGTCCAAGCTGACCGACACCACCAAGGGCCGCGCTGGGATCTGGCGATAGGTCGCGATGCGCTGGCCTTCGTCGATAAAGCCCGGCCCGTAGATCACGCCGCTGCGCTTACCGGAAATCACGTCCTGCACTTGCGGGTGCTCGGCAAACGAATTGCCCAGCCGCTCTTCGGCGGGCGGTTCGGTCGCGATCAGCAAGCCGTTTTGCGAGAACAGCGAGATGCGCGTGCTGTCGGACGTGATGACCGAATTGAAGAAGTCCGAGAAGGTGGACGACGGCACGTCCGCGACCAGCAGACCGCGGAACCCGTTCGCCAACTCGAACGGCCGCACCATCGCGATCGACCAGACGCCGAGCAGGTTGTTGTACGACGGCGGGAAGATCGTGAAGCCGTTGACCTCGCCCGCTTGATAGGAGCGGAACCAGGCCGTCCCGGACAAATTGACGCGCCGGGTCCGGCGCGAGCCGCCGTCATTGATCAGGAATCCGTTGCTGTCGATCAGCTGGACGTCACGCACCTGGAAGGCTTGTTCGTTGATCTGCCGCAGCGCCCGCTTCACCTCCGGCCCGTCCATCGGCACGTCGAGGTAGCCCTGGTTCAGCGTGTTGGGCAGACCAAGCAGCAGCGCGTCGACCGAAAAGATGCTGCGGCTCACGAAGGTCTCGACTGCGACTGCAAGGCTGGAGGTGATGCGCTCACCCTCCGACAACACCATGCGGTAGGAGCGCTCGAGCGACAGCCACACCATCGCCCCAAGCACACCCAAAATCACGAGCGAGAACGCGACCGCGAGCACCTTGGCGCGACCATAGTAGCTAGGCGTGCGGGTCGGCGCCTCAACTTTGGTCGCAACGGCTGCGACGCCCTCGCCTGGCTGCTGGATATCAGTGGTCATCAGCGATCAATTCACGGGCGCTTGCAGACCGCTCAAGCGGCCGATGGTGGCATTCCAAGTCTCGGCGCATTCATCACCGCAGCGGTCAGCCCAGCGCGGCAGGATGACTTCGCGCAAGATGCGCTTGAGCAGCACATCGTCATCGGCGCGCACTGGCACCAGGGTCATGTTGGCGCGCACACCCAGCGTGCATTCGCCGCGTCCGGTGTTGCAGTTCAAGCCTTCCAAGGTTTCGCGTTCGGCGTTCGCCCAGATCTGGTCTTCCAGTTCTGCCAGGTTATGGCGCAGGAACTGACGCACCGGTTCCGGCAGGCCTTCCCAGAACTTCAGATTGACCGACAAGATGTTCGGCCCCCAGGAGATCGGCAACGCGTAGACGTGGTTGGCGACTTCAAAGATCCGCACGGAGTTGCCAGACAAGGTGCCGGTGATCGCGCAATCCACCGCCCGGCGGCGCAGCGCGTCGATCATCTGGTTGAACGGCAGATTGACCGCGCGGCCACCCAAGCCATCGATCAAATCGCCGTGGGTGACACTGGCGACCCGCACCCGCTTGCCGGAGAGATCACGCAAGGATTGGATCGGCGTGTTGCAGAACGCCACCTGCGCTGGGTAGGTGTAGATCGACAACACTTCAACATTGTAACGTTCGCGGTAGAGCTTCACCAACGTCTCGCGATAGGCCGCGATGTGCTTGCGCAAGGAGGAGATGTCTGGGTTCAGGCCCGCGAGATCGAGGCCGGCGGCTTCCGCATCCTCGGTCGCGATCGCGGACAGCGACGCGGTGCCGAACGGGATAACGCCAAGCCGCATCAGCTGAAGAATTTCGACCTGCCGAAGGCCAACGCTGTCGGAGGGCGAGATTTCGGCCGTGACCCGCCCGCCGGAGCGTTCGCGCACCGTGCGGGTCCAAAACGGTTCCTCGAAGTTGCGGTATTGGCTGACGTTGCCGAGGCCACCAACGATCTTCAAATGCACCTGCGGGAGGTCCTGTGCCACGGCTGACCCGATGCAGAGCGCGGCGACGACCGCGCTCGACAGGACCTGTAGGATGCGACTGTTAACCATTCGTGCTCTCCCAAACGCCCATGCGCGGCCACCACTGAAAGGGGCCGCCCCCGCCGAGCCCCAGCCATCCGCTGAGCTATGAGAGTAGCCGCGGATTGCAGCCGTGAGAAGCACCGGAATTCACCTCGCTCTGCAACCTGCGCGCTACCGGTCGGCTGCTTGGAAACGCTCCAAGCGGATCAGGATAGTGCGCCACCCGCAACGGGCGGGTTCGGCTTTATGTCGCGAGAGAAATATCAGGTTGGACCGGCCGCGTAAAGATGTACGCTTTGGACGCGCGCCGGCGTCCAGTCCGGATCATCCCAGGCGATCATTTTGCCAGGGTTGAGCAGGCCCTTCGGGTCTGCATCGCGCTTGAAGGCGAGGTGCACCTGGTCGATCGCCTTCATGCCGCCTTCCTCTAACGTGTAGGCGTGCGGATCGAACACCGGGCAGCCGGCGGCTTCGAAAGCCCGCACGATGTCCGCCAGACGCGCCTCGGTGGTGAAGCGCACAAGCGGCAAACCGACGCAGGTCACCTGGCCGTGGAAGCGCACGAATTCCAGGTGCGTCAGCACTTCGCCTGGAAACTCAGCCGCCATGCGCCGCACGAGATCGAGAGCGTGGGGCTGCGGGAACAGCACCTGCAGGTAGGTCATCCCCTTGTCGGTCTTGAGCGCCTGCAAGGTTGTGTGAT
>JAAFHH010000098.1 GCA_013297545.1 Alphaproteobacteria bacterium | reverse complement strand
CGTTTCGCGTCAAACTGCCCGTGCTGACGGAACCGCGCTCATGACCAGTGCTACTATTCTGGTTGCCGACGATGACCGTGCGATCCGCACGGTGCTTTCCCAAGCGCTTGGCCGGCTCGGCCACGAGGTCCGCACCACCGGCACCGCGTCCGGTCTGTGGAGTTGGATCGAGGCGGGCGACGGCGACCTCGTCATCACCGACGTGGTGATGCCGGACGAAAACGGCCTCGACCTGATCCCGCGGGTCCGCAAGCTGCGCCCGGACTTGCGCATCATCGTGATGAGTGCCCAGAACACGCTGCTGACGGCCGTGAAAGCGACCGAGCGCGGGGCATTTGAGTATCTGCCCAAGCCCTTCGATCTGAATGAGCTGGTGCATGTGGTGCAGCGCGCCCTGCAGGTGCCCAAAGCCGCCAACGGTGAGGGCCTGCACCACGGCGAGGGTGATGGCGAGGGGGACGAGCAGCTGCCGGTGATCGGCCGCTCGCCCGCGATGCAGGAAATCTACCGGGTGCTCGCGCGCCTGATGGGCACCGACCTTACCGTGATGATCACGGGCGAGAGTGGTACGGGCAAGGAGTTGGTTGCCCGCGCGCTCCACGACTACGGCAAGCGCCGGGCCGGCCCGTTCGTGGCGCTCAACATGGCAGCGATCCCGCGCGAGCTGATCGAGTCTGAGCTGTTTGGCCACGAGAAGGGTGCCTTCACCGGCGCCCACAGCCGGGCGGCCGGGCGGTTCGAACAAGCCCAGGGCGGCACGCTGTTCCTCGATGAAATCGGCGACATGCCGCTGGAGGCGCAAACCCGCCTGCTGCGCGTGCTGCAAGAAGGCGAGTTCCAGACCGTTGGCGGGCGCAGTGCGATCAAGGCCGACGTGCGCATCGTGGCGGCGACCCACCGCGATCTGCGCCACCTGATCCGCCAAGGTCTGTTTCGCGAAGATTTGTTCTACCGCTTGAATGTCGTGCCCATCCGTCTGCCGCCGCTGCGCGAACGCACCGAAGACGTGCCCTCGCTGGTGCGCCACTTCTCCAAGCAGGCTGCCCTCGAAGGTCTGCCGACCAAGCGGTTGAACCAGCAGGCGCTGGACCGGCTGCGCCAGTACCGCTGGCCGGGCAATGTCCGGGAGCTTGAAAACTTGGTGCGGCGCCTCGGCGCGCTCTACAGCGAAGAAGTGATCGGTGCGGAGATCATCGATCTCGAACTGGCAGACCCGGCCGCGGTGGGTGATGTTGCAGCACCCGCCAGCGACGAAGGCTTGGGTCAAGCCGTCGAGCGTCATCTGCGCGGCTACTTCGATGCGCACGCCGATGGCCTGCCGCCGAACGGGCTCTACGACCGGATCGTGCAGGAGGTGGAACGGCCGCTGATCTCGCTGTCGCTGGTCGCGACCCGCGGCAATCAGATCAAGGCAGCCCAGCTGCTGGGCGTGAACCGCAACACGCTGCGCAAGAAGATCCGCGAATTGGACATCCAGGTGATGCGCGGCGTACGATAGGTGCGCCCGTCCTCCGGGCGGACCGCTGACCTGATGACCACCGACTCCGCACCCCCTGCCACTGTCCCCCTTGGTCGCCGCCTGCTCGGCTGGGCGCGCACGGTTGGGCTTGCGCGCAAGCTCTCGATTGCGCTGGCGGCCGGTGCGGTGCTGACCGCCATCGCGACCTACGCCGCGATCACCGGCATGCCGCCGTTTGGGCCAGACCCGGCCGTGGTGATCTGGCTGCTCAATTTGAACTTGGTGTTGGTGCTCGCCCTCGCCCTCATCATCGCGCGGCGCTTTGTCGAGGTGTGGGCCGAACGCCGGCGCGGGCAGGCGGGGTCGCGCTTGCAGATCCGCTTGGTCGTGTTGTTCGGGGTGGTGGCGGCGACGCCCGCTGTCATCGTCGCGGTGTTTTCCGCATTGTTCATGAACATCGGCTTGCAAGGTTGGTTTTCGGAACGCGTGCGCACCGCGATCGGCAGCTCGCAGGAAGTGGCGCAAGCCTATCTGCAAGAACATCAGCAGGCGATCCGCGGTCAGATCTTGGCGATGGCGCAAGACCTCAATCGCGAAGCGCCCATGCTGCTCACCAGCCCGGCCCAGTTTCAGCAGCTGATGCAAGCCCAAGCCGCGTTTCGCGGCCTCAACGAGGCGGTGATCCTTGATGGGTCCGGGCGCGAAGGGGTGCGTGTTGGCCTTGCCCTGGGGCTCAGCTTCGACCGCATGCTGCCGCTGGCGATTGAGCGCGCGCGTGGCGGCGAGGTCGCACTGATCGTCTCCGAATTCGATGACCGGGTGCGCGCGGTCGTGCGCTTGCCAGCGTTTTCAGATGTCTATCTGGTGGTCGGCCGGTTCGTCGATGCGCGCGTCGTTCAGTTCATCGAAACCAACCAAGCCGCGGTCGAGACGTTCTGGTCGCTGGAGGGCAGGCGATCGGAAATCCAGATCACCTTCGTGCTGGTGTTCGTGGTGCTGGCGTTGGTGCTGCTGTTGGCCGCGATCTGGCTCGGCCTGATGTGGGCGAGCCGGCTGGTGCGGCCAATCTCCGCCCTGATGCGCGCAGCCGAAGCGGTGAGTGCCGGGGATCTCAGTGCCCGCGTCGTCGAGCCGCCGAACAAGGACGAACTTGCCGCATTGAGCCGCGGCTTCAACCGGATGACCGAACAGCTGGCACACCAGCGCCAGGCCCTGATTGACGCCAACCAAGAACTCGACCAGCGCAGCCGGTTCACCGAGGCGGTGCTGGCCGGCGTGTCCGCCGGTGTCATCGGCCTCGACGGCGACGGCCGGATCAATCTGCCGAACCGGTCGTCGTCCGAATTGCTCGGCGAAGATCTGGTCAGTGCGATTGGCGAGCCCTTCGAGGCAATCGTGCCGGAAATGGCCGGATTGGTCGAGCAAGCGCGCCGCCGGCCGGACCGGGTGGTGGATGCCCAAGTGAAACTCGCCCGCCAGCGCAGCCCGCGGATCTTGCTGGTGCGGGTCGCGGCCGACAGTGCTGATGACGGCGGCATCGCTGGTTTCGTCGTCACCTTCGATGACGTGACGGAACTCTTGCAGGCGCAGCGCACCGCCGCCTGGGCCGATGTGGCGCGCCGGATTGCCCACGAAATCAAGAACCCGCTGACGCCGATTCAGCTCTCGGCAGAGCGCCTAAAGCGCAAATATCTCAAAGAGATCACCAGCGATCCTGAGACATTTCTGGAATGCACCGAAACCATCGTCCGCCAGGTCGGTGACATCGGCCGCATGGTCGACGAGTTCAGCGCCTTTGCCCGCATGCCGGCACCCGTGATGAAGTCCGAAAACCTGAGCACGCTGGTGCGCGAGGCGGTGTCCCTGCAGCGCGGAGCGGATCTTGGAGTGATGTTTGAGGTCGACGTGCCCGACGTGCCTGCCCGGCTCAACTGTGACGCCCGCCAGATCCGCCAAGCGTTGACCAACCTGCTGCAGAACGCCATCGATGCCATCGAGGGCCGCACAGCACCCGATCCGCCGCCGGGCGTGGTGCGCGTGCGTGTCGTGGAAGAGGGTGTCACCACGGTGATCGAGGTCGAAGACAACGGCAAAGGCCTGCCGGTTGCCGAGCGTGATCGGCTGGTCGAACCCTACGTCACCACCCGCGCCAAGGGCACCGGCCTTGGTCTTGCGATCGTGAAGAAGATCATGGAAGACCATCAGGGCGCGCTGCACCTCGACGATGCACCGGGTGGCGGTGCGCGGGTACGCCTGCTATTTAGCCGACGCGACCCCTTCGAGGCGTCGGAGCAAGCCAAGGCCGTGCTGCATGGCGCATGAAATTCTGATCGTCGACGACGAAGCCGATATCCGCATGTTGATCGCCGGCATCCTGAAGGATGAAGGCTTCCAGACCCGTGCGGCGGGCGATGCCGATACCGCACTCGCAGCCCTGTCTGCCCGGTTGCCGAGCCTGGTGATCCAGGATATCTGGCTGCAGGGCTCGTCGATGGATGGTATGCAGGTGTTGGAACGCATTGTGCGCGACTACCCCCTGCTGCCGGTCGTGATGATTTCCGGCCACGGCACGATTGAAACCGCGGTCGATGCGATCCGCATCGGGGCGTTCGACTTCATCGAAAAGCCGTTCCAGGCCGACCGCTTGATCGTGACGGTGCAGCGCGCGATCGAAAGCGCCAAGCTCAAGCGCGAGAACCAGGAACTGCGCATGCGGGTTGGGGGCGAGGCAGCCCTCGTTGGCACCTCGCCTTTGATCGCCGCCGTGCGCAGCCAGATCGAAAAGGTGGCACCCACCGGCAGCCGGGTGCTCGTGCTCGGGCCGCCAGGGACCGGCAAGGAAGTCGCAGCGCGCATGGTGCACGACCGTTCCAAGCGCGCGGGCGGGCCGTTTGTGGTGGTCAATTGCGCGACCATGCACCCGGACCGGATCGAATACGAATTGTTCGGTGCCGATGGCGAGGGCGACGAGGCGCGCAAAGTCGGCCTGTTTGAGCAGGCGCATGGCGGCACGCTGCTGCTGGACGAAGTGGCCGACATGCCGCTCGAAACCCAGGGCAAGATTGTGCGCGCCCTGCAGGATCAGGTGTTCGAACGCATAGGCGGGCGCACCAAGGTCGAGGTTGATGTGCGCGTGGTCGCCAGTTCTGCCCGCGACGTCGAGGCGGAGATGGCGGCTGGCCGGTTCCGGCAAGATCTCTACTACCGCCTGGCCGTCGTGCCGGTGCGCGTGCCGTCCTTGCGCGATCGGCGCGAAGATATCCCGCTGCTCGCCCGGCACTTTGTTGAGCGCACGGCCGAAGCCTCTGGCCTGCCGCCGCGCCCGATTGGCGAGGATGCGATCCTGGCGCTGCAGGCCTACGACTGGCCGGGCAATGTGCGCGAGCTGCGCAATGTTATCGAACGGCTGCTGATTCTCGCCCCTGGGGATGCGCGCACGGAAATCCGTGCCGATATGCTGCCGCCCGAGCTTGGTGCCGGCGTGCCGGCGGTGCTGCATTGGGACAAGGGGTCTGAGATCATGACCCTGCCGCTGCGAGAAGCGCGCGAGGTGTTTGAGCGCGAATATCTCCTGGCGCAGCTTGGCCGGTTCACCGGCAACATCAGCCGCACGGCGGCGTTTGTTGGCATGGAACGCTCGGCCCTGCACCGCAAGCTGAAGTCCTTGGGGGTACAGGGGATCGACCGGCCATTGCCGCCAGCGAAGTAGCCCCGATATCCTTAGCCATCTCTGCTGTGGAGCCCGCCTGATGTCCCGCGTCGCTTATGTCAATGGTCGCTACGTTCCGCACAGCGACGCCGCCGTGCACATCGAAGACCGCGGCTACCAGTTCGCCGATGGCATCTATGAAGTCTCCGCCATCCAGGGTGGGCGCATCATCGATGAAGAAGCGCACTACGACCGGCTGGAACGGTCGCTGGGCGAGCTGCAGATCCCGGTGCCGATGGGCCGGCCAGCACTGCGGCTGATCAGTCGGGAAATGATCCGCCGCAATGGCATCCGCGACGGGTTGATCTATATGCAGATCACCCGCGGGGTCGCGCGCCGGGACCACCCGTTCCCCAAAGCCGGCACACCGCCGTCCGTCGTGATGACCGCCAAGCGCGTGAAAGCCCAATCGGCGGAGATGGTCGCCAAGGGCGTGGCGGCGATCACGATCCAAGACATCCGCTGGGCGCGCTGCGACATCAAGTCGGTCTCGCTGCTGCCGAACGTGCTGGGCAAGCAACAGGCCCGCGAAGCCGGGGCTTATGAGGCCTGGATGATCGACCGCGACGGCATGGTGACCGAAGGTACCTCCACCAACGCCTGGATCGTCACCGCCACGGGCGAGGTGGTGACCCGGTCTTTGAGCAACGCCATCCTCGGCGGCATCACGCGTGCCAGCCTGAAACGCTTGGCGGAAAGCGCGCAGATCAAAATCGTCGAGCGGGCATTCTCACTCGAAGAGGCGCGGACGGCGAAAGAAGCGTTTTTGACCTCGACCACCGGCTATGTGCTCCCCATCGTCACCCTCGATGGTGCCCCGGTGGGCGACGGCACGCCGGGGCCGACCACGGCGCGCCTGCGCGACCTCTACATGGCGTTCATGGCTGATCCAGCGGCTGCCGCCGCGTGACGGCACCGCGCGCGCTGATCTTCGACTGGGACAACACGCTGGTCGACACCTGGCCGACGATTGCAGCGGCGCTGAACGCAACCCTGGTCGCGTTCGGCAAACCGGCCTGGTCAGAAGCTGACGTGCGCGCCCGGGTGCGTGCCTCGCTGCGCGACAGTTTCCCGGGCCTGTTCGGTGAGCGGTGGACTGCGGCACAAGATCACTTCTACCAGGCGTTCGCGCGGGTGCACCTGGAACAGCTGGTCCCGCTGCCGGGGGCGGCGGACTTGCTGCAGGCGTTGGTCCGGCAGGGTGTGCCGCTGGTCGTGGTCAGCAACAAGAGCGGGCACTACCTGCGCGCGGAAGCCACAGCGCTTGGCTGGACCCCATGGTTCCAGCGCTTGGTCGGTGCCAGCGACGCGGCCGCTGACAAGCCCTCGCGGCTCGCGGTCGAGCTTGCATTGGCCCCGACCGGGATCGCGCCCGGGCCGGATGTCTGGTTCATCGGCGACACCGGCATCGATATTGCGTGCGCTCGGGCTGCCGGCTGCACTGCAGTGCTGATCGGCGACCACGCAACGGCCGAGGAACGCGCCCGCCAGCCGCCAGATCATTATGTGCCGGATGTGCCGGCACTGCATCGCCTGCTGGCGGCAACTGTGCTAACCTCCGCCCGTTAGATCCTGCGTCGGCACAGCCGATGCCAAAAGCAAAAACAAAGGATACCCCATGTCTGCTGAAAAGAACCAAAACGTCCAGGATGTTTTTCTCAACTACATCCGCAAGAACAAGACGCCGGTCACCGTGTTTCTGGTCAACGGTGTGAAGTTGCAGGGCATCCTGACCTGGTTCGATAACTTCTCTGTGCTGTTGCGCCGCGACAGTCATTCGCAACTGGTTTACAAGCACGCGATTTCGACCATCATGCCGGCGCAACCGATCCAGCTGTTCGATGGCGTCAAGGAGGCGGACGAGGCTTAGCATGGGCACCGTGTCGAGCGGACGGGCGATGGTGGTGCACCCGGTGCAGGAGGTGTACGGCGCCCCGCTCAACCCCCGCACGGTCGAGGGGCGGGTGGCGGAAGCTGTTGGTCTTGCCGCCGCGATCCAGCTGGAGGTGGTGGAAACCGCAGCGCCGGTGATCCGGACAGTGAAGCCCGCGACCTTGATGGGATCCGGCCAAGTCGAGCGGCTGAAGGACCGCATTGCCGCGGTGGAGGCCACGGTTGTGGTGGTCGATGGTCAGCTGACCCCGGTGCAGCAACGCAATCTGGAGCGCGCCTGGGACGCCAAGGTGATCGACCGCACCGGCCTGATCCTGGAGATCTTCGGGGCGCGCGCACGCACCCATGAAGGCCGCTTGCAGGTCGAGCTTGCAGCACTGAGCTATCAGCGCTCGCGTCTGGTGCGGTCCTGGACCCACTTGGAACGCCAGCGCGGCGGCTTCGGCTTTCTGGGTGGTCCCGGCGAAAGCCAGCTTGAAATCGACCGGCGCTTGATCGGCGACCGCATCGCGCGCCTGAAGCGCGAACTCGACGAAGTGCGCCGGACCCGCGATCTGCACCGCACCGCGAGGAAGCGTGTGCCGTACCCGATCGTGGCATTGGTCGGCTACACCAACGCTGGCAAATCCACCCTGTTCAACCGGCTGACCCACGCCGAGGTGATGGCCGAAGACTTGCTGTTCGCGACCTTGGATCCGACCATGCGCGCGCTCGACCTGCCGTCGGGCCGCCGCGTGATCTTGTCGGACACCGTCGGCTTCATCTCTGACCTGCCGACGCACTTGGTCGCTGCCTTCCGCGCCACTTTGGAAGAAGTGCTGGAAGCCGACCTCATCCTGCACGTCGTCGCGACGGACCACGCAGAGGCAGCCGCCCAGCGCCACGATGTTGAAGCGGTGCTGACCGACCTTGGCCTGGGCAGCACAGTCGAGCGCGGTTTGGTGGAGGTATGGAACAAGATCGATGCCCTCGATCCCGATCTGCGCGACCAACTGATCGAACAGGCCCGCCTGGAGACGCGCCCGAAACTGCCGGTGTCGGCCCGCGATGGTACCGGCGTGGCGGATTTGCGCGCCTGGCTCGATCGCCATTTCGCCGACGCCGCCGAACGGGTGGAGGTGCGCATCCCCCACGGCGACGGCAAGCTCGCGGCCTGGGTGCGCGCCCACGGGGCTGTGCAGGCGAGTGCGGCGGACGAGGATGGCACGACCTTGCACGTCGCCCTCGACCCGCCGGAGCGCGCGCGGTTGGCGCGCCTGTTCCCGGGGGCGATCCGCTCGTGATCGACCCCGCCGCCATCGCTGCCGAGATCGCGACCGTGGCGGCCGAAGAAATCCTACCTCGCTTCGGCAAGCTGACCGCGCGCGATGTCCGCCAGAAGAAGCCGAACGACTTGGTCACCGTGGCGGACGAGGCGGTGGAGCGCCGGTTGAGTGCCTACCTCGGCGCGCTGATGCCGTCGGCCCTGATTGTGGGCGAAGAAGCGTGTGCGGCCGACCCGGATCTGCTGCCCCGCCTCAACACGGCAGAGGCCGCCTGGATCATCGACCCGCTTGATGGTACCGCGAACTTCACCCGCTCCAAACCCGCTGTCGCCGTGATCGTCGCCTTGGTGGTTCAGGGTGAAGTGCAAGCGGGCTGGATCCACGACCCGTTCGCGGGTGCCACCGTGATCGCCGAGCGCGGCAGCGGGGCGTTTCGCAACGGCGTGCGCCTGGCCCTCACCGAGCCCCGGCGCGACACCTGGCCGCTCGGTTCCGTGCACATCAAATACTTCCCCGAACCCGCCCGCCGCCGCCTGATCGC
>JAAFHH010000097.1 GCA_013297545.1 Alphaproteobacteria bacterium | reverse complement strand
CACGAACAGGCCCACCCCCAGCCGCATCGCTCGGAACGCGACCGGCAGCCACGGTGTCTGCGCAATCGTGCTGGCGATGAAGACGTTGCCGCACACCGGCGGGGTGATCGTGCACAGCAGCGCGTACCAGAACACAAACATGTGCGCTTGCAACGGCGGCAGGCCGAGGTTGATCAACGCAGGGCCGGCGACCGAGACGCAGATGACGTAGGCCGCCGTGGTCGGCAGCTCCATGCCCAAGATGATGCAGGCAAACGCGGTTAGCAGCAGCGCTGCCCACAGCTGGCCGCCGGCGGCACCAACGATGACGGAGGTGATCTTCACACCCAAGCCGGTCATGTTGAACACACCGACGATCAGCGACGCGCACAGGATGATCGCGGCGATTTGGGCGATTTGCTTGGCGCCATCGATGATCGCAGTGGCGAGGCGACTGGGCAGACCGCTTGGGTCGGCCTTGCCATCCTGGTCCGCCAGCAGCATGGCGACACCCAGCATCGCGGCCAACCCGGCGGCGAACGCGGCCGTGTAGTCGGTCAGCGCTAGCATGCCGAGCAGCACGGCGAAGGGGCCAAGGAAGAACGGGACAGTCTGGCCAACGCGCCGCCAGCCCGGCAGCTCGGAGGCGGCCAAGTGCGGCAGGCTCAAGCGCTTGGCGTAGTGGTCGACGCCGATCCAGACCGTCAGGAAGAACAGCAGGGAGGGCAGCAGGGCCGCCACCATCAGCTCCGCGTAGGGCACGCGCAGCAACTCCGCCATCAAGAACACGCCAGCCCCCATCACCGGCGGCATGATTTGGCCACCGGTCGAGGCTACCGCCTCGGTCGCCGCGGCAAAGCTGCGGGGATAGCCGGCGCGGATCATCGCCGGGATGGTGATCGATCCAGTCGAGGCAACGTTGGCGGAAGCAGAGCCGGAGATCGTGCCGTAGAGGGCAGACGCCACCACCTCCACCTTCGCTTCGCCTGCGCGGTAGCGGCCGGCGAGTTGGGTCGCGAGCGCCATGAAGCCCGTGCCAGCGGCACCCGCGGCCACAATCGCGCCCATCACCAGGAACGGGGCGACCAGATCAACCGAGATCCCGGTCAACGATCCCCACAGGCCGCCCTCAGCCAGCACCAGCCGGCCGAGGATGCCCTCGATCGGCACGCCAGCGTGGCCCCATTCGCCTGGGATACGATCGCCCCAGACGGCGTAGGCGAGGCAGATCGCCGCCACTGCCGGCATCACGGCTTTGACGGCCCGGCGCGCCAGTTCCAGCACGATCAGGATCAGCACCACGCAGGCGATCGGCTGCCAGGACCCATCAGTCCAGCCGTACTGATCGGCAATCGACCGGTGGTTGATCGCGATCCACAGGCAGATCGCCCCGCCGATCACAGTCAGTGCGACGCCACTCCAGCGTTCCCACGGCGTGTTGGCGCCGAGGATGAACACGAACGGCAAGGCGAGCGCCAAGTGCAACGGCCGGCTCACCATCACTGGCACCAGACCGGTGAACACCAGCCAGAGGTGAAACCCAACCGATGCCAGCGCGAACGCCAGCACCACCCGGCGATGGATCACTTCAAGGCATCCGGCACCGCGATGCCGGCTTCGGTGTAGTAGCGCAAGGCACCGGGGTGCAGCTTGATGCCGAGGCTGACGATCTGCTGCGGCGCCACCGCGTTCCACCACGGGTTCGCGCGCGCCATGTCCGCCTGGCGGGTCCAGAACGTGCGGGTGAGGTCGTAGGCCGTCGCGTCATCGAGAGTGCGGGTGCCGTAGGCGCCGACCGGGATCGCGACCGTGGTCGTGTCCGTCGTTACCCCTTGGTAGGTGTTGGCCGGGATGACGACACTGGCGACCGTCGGATCGGCTTCTTGCAGGCCAGCCAGCAGGGTCGCATCCAGCGACAGCAAGCGGATTGCCGTGCCAACGGCGAGTTCCTGCAGGTTGGCGGCGGGGTGCGACGAGCCTGAGGCGAAGCCATCGATCTGCCGATTGCGCAGCGCGCTGATCGCCGCCCCCAGTTCCACTTCCGGGGAATTCACCCGGCCTTCAAGGCCGAGGCGGCGGAACAGCTCGCGGGTTGAGCGTTCGGTGAAGGTGCCGCGACCACCCGCGACAAAGCTTTTGCCGACGAGGTCTTGGAAGGTCGCGACGCCAACATCAGCGCGCACCACCCAGTGCATGGTGACCGGCGGCATGGTCCACAGCGCCCGGATTTGATCGTAGGCGAGACCATCGGTGAACGGTGCTCGGCCGGCGGCGGCATCGCGGATCAGCGAGGGCGGGGAGGTGAACACGAACGGACCCGGCCGGCGCGGGGCCTCGCGCACGTTCTGCACGGAGCCCTGGCTTTCCTCCACCGTCGCGGTGATCCGGCCCTCGGTCGCGGTGCGCAGCATTTCAGCCAGCTGCACGGTCATCAGATAGTAGCTCGATCCCGCGGTTGCTGCCTTCAGGGTGACGCGCGTTTGCGCATCAGCAGCAAAGGGTGTCAGCACGGCTGCAGCCAGCAGCAGAGCGCGATAGGACATGGTTGGTTCCCCCCAATTGGCGTTGCTTTGCCCACAGGCGTAGCAGGAAGCCGCTGGGGAGGGAACTACAGTCGCCCGGCCAGCAGCCGTTCGCGGTAGGCATCGACGATCTCCGCGTGCCGGCCCGACGCGACCAACCGGTCAATCGCCTGCTGCCAGGCGGTGATCGTCCGATCCGGTGTCGCGCGGTGAAACGCGATGTAGAGCACTTGGGTGCCGAACACGAACACGGGTTCATAATCCTCTACCGCCAGGCCCGCTTCGCGCATGCGCTGGGGCCAGACGATGTCGCTGACCATCCAGAGGTCGATGCGCTCAGCGCGCAGCTTGCGCGGGTTGGACAAGGCTTCGGACACCGCGTCGATGCCGGTGAAGCCCGCGCGCTGCAGGGTTTCGATGAACGGTGATCCCGCCGTCATGCCAAGGCGCAGATGGCGGGCATCGGCGAGCTGCGCGATGGTCATAGTGCGGTCGCGCCGGGCCAGAAACACCGTGTTGGTGCGGGTCAACGGGCCGACCCAGCGAAACAGGCCTTCGCGTTCCGGTGTGCGGGTGGTGGAGAACAGCGCGGTGCCCGCCTCGCTCTGCGCCAGCTGCAGCGCGCGTGACCAGGGGAGCATTTCGATCGTGTCGGGGTGACCCAGATCCGCCATCGCGGCGCGCACGATGTCCACCGACAGGCCGCGCAGTTCGCCATCGCGCTCATAGTTCAACGGCGGCAGGTCTTCGCTCAGGAAGCGAATGGGGGTTTGGGCGCTGACCGGGCCCGCGCACAGCACCGCGACCAAAGCAATCCAAACCCAGCGGCACCAGCGACTCATCCGTGAGTGGTGCCCGGCAAACAGGACAGGGACATGACTGCGGAATGACGCTTTGAAGACAGTCAAAGGTCAGTCGTGGCTACAGCTGTCCGTCGAGCAGCCGCTTGACGTAGTCGGCCCGTATGGCCGCGTCTTTGCCGGCCGCGCGGATGCTATCGATCGCACCCTGCCAGCGCGCCACATCGCCGTCCGGCGTCGCGAGATTGAAGGCGATGTAGAGGTGCTGGGACCCGTAGGCCAGCGCCGGCTCAAAATCCGCGACATCCAGCGATGCTTCGCGCACGCGCATCGGCCAAACCAGATCACTGACCAACCAGAGCTCGATGCGGTCGGCGCGCAGCTTGCGCGGGTTGGACAGCGCCTCCGACACCGGGTCGAGGGAGGTGAAGCCGGCCGCCTGCAGCTCGTTGAACACCGGTGAGCCAGCCGTGATGCCGACGCGCAGGCGCGCGGCGTCCGCCAAGGTCTTGACGCCGAGATCGCGGCCCTTGCGGGCGAGGAACAAGGTGGTGGTGGTCACCAACGGTCCCGCCCACTTGAACAGCGGTTCGCGTTCCGCCGTGCGCGCGGTTGAGAACAAGGCGGTGCCAGCGTCTGCGCGCGTGGTCGCAAGGGCCCGGACCCAGGGCAACACCTCGATCTCCTGTGGGTGGTCGAGCACCCGCATCGCCTCGCGCACGATGTCGACCGAAATGCCGCGCAGCGCGCCATCGCGCGTGTAGCTCAGCGGCGGCAGTTCTTCGGTCATAAACCGAAACGTCTGCGCCGCAGCAGGGGTGACGGCGAGGCAGGCGAGTAGGGCGAGGATCAGGCGCATGGGGGGTCTCCGAACACGGGGGCACGATCCACGCCGAGGACGACGGTTCAAAGACGGATCGATGAAACATTCGGTATCACCCGGATGTGTTGATCTACCGCCCCCCAAACCCCTTCAATGCCGCCACCAAGTTCTGCCCGAGCGCGTCACACAAGTACCCACCCTCTTGCACCAGCACCATCGGCAGGCCGAGGGCGGCAACACGTTCGCCGATCGTCTGAAATCCGCTGGCGGTCACATGGAACACGCCCAGCGGATCATCGTCCGCTGCATCGAGGCCGAGGGCGATGATGATCAGGCCGGGCTTGAAATCGCGAATGCGCACGAGCGCCTGGTCGAGGGCGGCCAGCACGTCCGCGTCGCCAGCGCCGTGGGGCAGGGGCAGGTTGAGGTTGCAATCGACACCCGGGCCTTCGCCGACCTCGTCCGCGTAGCCGGCGAAGTAGGGGTAGTAGCGGGTCGGATCGGCGTGGATCGACACCGTCAGCACATCGCCGCGGCGCCAGAAGATCCCTTGGGTGCCATTGCCGTGGTGGACGTCAACATCAAGGATCACCACACGGGCGTGGGACTGGCGGGCGCGTTCGGCGGCGATCGCGGCGTTGTTCAAGTAACAAAAGCCACCGGCGAGGTCGCTGTAGGCGTGGTGGCCGGGCGGGCGGCAGAGTGCATAGGCGACCGGCGCCCCGGCGAGCACCGCCTCGGTCGCGGCGAGCGCGCAGCCGGCCGATGCCAGTGCCGCGCCCCACGTGCCGGGGCCGATCGGGCAGGCACCATCCGCCATGTACCAGCCCGCCCGCCCAACGATGCCGGTGCGGACACCGGGCGGGTGGGCCATGTAGCGGTTCGGGTGCAGGTTCGGGATCACTTCGGCCGCGGCGGCTGGGTTGGCGGACCACAGGCTGTGTGCTTCGCCCAAGAACTCCAGGTAATCCCGGCTGTGGACGGCGGCGAGGTCGACCATGGCGGCTGGCCCGACCTCCACCGGCTGGTGGCCAGCGGCGATGGCGGCGTCCAGCAGCCGGTGGCGGCGTTCGGGTTGTTCGGCGGCCGCACGGATCGAGCCTAGCACCAGAAAGCTCTGCGGATCGTGGGCGTCGGTCGCGGGCGCGTGGAAGATCTGCATCGCGGGCACTCGCATCGCAGCGGCGGGTGTGCCGACTATTGCAGGGCCAGGCGCGCTTTCACCAGCGCGGTGTCATCGGGATCGGCGCTGATCTGGAAGCCCAACTGGCGCACCATGTCGATCATCGCGTCGTTCTCGCGCAAGATCGTGCCCCAGATCTCGCCGGTGCCGCGCCAGCGCCCATATGCCACAATTTCTTCCATCAGCTTCAACCCGAGCCCGTGGCCCTGCCAATCGCTGCGCACCAGGATGGCGTATTCGCAGTGCCGGTTGTCGGGATCTGCTGTGACGCGCACCCAGCCGTAGATCTCGCCATCATCGGCTGGCGGCACGGCGAGGAAGCACATCTCCCTGTCATAGTCGATTTGCGTCAGGCGGGCGATCAGCGCATCCGGCACCGTCTTCAAGGGCCCAAAGAACCGGCGGCGGATGTCGTCCGCGTCGCACTTCGCCAAGTTCGGGCGGTAGGCGTCAGCGTCTTGCGGGCGGACCGGCCGGAGTTTCAGGACCGTGCCGTCGCGCAACACCATCTCTTTCTCGAGTGCCGTCGGGTAGGCCTTGATCGCGGGCTGGCGTCGCGTCCCAAACGGGGCGACTTTGATGCGCGCGTCCAGCGCCACCACGCCGTGCGCGTCGGCCAACAGCGGGTTGATGTCGATCTCCAGGATTTCTGGCACGTCGGTCGCGAGCCGGGCGAGCTTCACGAGTGCGAGGGCGATCGCATCCAGATCCGCAGGCGGACGACCCCGGTAGCCGGCGAGTTGGCGGGCGACCCGGGTGCGGCCGATCAGTTCGCGCGCCAAGGTCATGTTGAGCGGCGGCAGGGCGATCTGGGTGTCGCGGATCACTTCGACCGCAATGCCACCCTTGCCGAACACCACGACCGGCCCGAAGGTGGCATCATTGGTGATACCGCAGATCAGCTCGTGGCTGACTTCCTTGGCGATCATCTGCTGCACCGTGAAGCCGTCGATCCGCGCGTCTGGCTTTTGTTCGGTTGCGCGCGCCAGCACGCGCACAGCCGCCGCCTCAGCATCCTCCGGGGTTTTCAGGCCAAGCGCGACGCCGCCGACATCGGTTTTGTGCAGGATGTCAGGCGACAGGATTTTCACCGCGACCCGGCCGAGCGGTAGGAGTTCGGCAGCGATCTGGCCGACCTCCGCCGGTGTTTTGGCGCGCCTGGTTTCGACCACCGGCACGCCGAACGCTTTCAGCACGGCTTTGGCTTCGACTTCATCCAGCCAATCACGCCCTTCGGCCAGCGCGCGGTCGATCGGGGTGCGGGCGGCCGCCAAATCGATCTCGAACTCGCCCTCGACCGATTGCGGGGTTTGCAGCGCTTCTTCCTGGTTGCGCCGGAACCGCGTCAGCTGACCGAAGGCGCGCATGGCGTCTTCGGGGGTCTCGAAGGTGGGAAGTTTCGCGGCTGTGAAGGTGCGCCGGGCTTTGGCGGCGGTGTGGTCGCCGAGCCAGGCCGTCAGCACGGTTTTGCGCCGATCGGGCGTGCGCGCAGCGGTCGCATCGACCACGGCGCGCGCGGCATCGTCGCTGTCGGCCAGGGCGGTTGGGCAGTTCAGCACCAGCACGCCATCAACCTCCGGCGCGTCCAGCAGAATGTCGAGGGCAGCGCGGTAGCGTTCCGGCCCGGCGTCGCCGATGATGTCGACTGGGTTGGCATGGCTCCAGGTCGCGGGCAGCACGCGGTCGAGGGCGGCTTGGGCCTCGGGTGTCAGGGCGGCCAGCTGCACTGCCTCACCCGCCATCGCGTCGAGCGCCATGACACCGATGCCGCCGCCATTGGTCAGCACGGCCAGGCGGTCGCCATTCGGCCGGCGTGCGCGGGCGAGGGTTTCGGCGGCGCTGAACAGCTCCGCCATCGTGCCGACGCGCAGCATGCCAGCACGGCGGAAGGCGGCATCATAGACCGCGTCCGATCCGGCGAGGGCTCCGGTGTGCGACTGGGCGGCGGCTTGGGCGAGGGCGGTGCGCCCGCTCTTCACCACGATCACCGGGCGCGAGCGGGCGGCCGCGCGGGCGGCCGACATGAACTTGCGGGCGTTGGTGATGTGCTCGACATAGAGCAGCACCGCGCGCACGGATGGCTCGCTCGCCAGATAGTCCAGCATGTCGCCGAAATCGACGTCCGCCATGTCGCCCAGGCTGACCACATGGCTGAAGCCGATGCCATGGGGCTGCGCCCAATCCAGCAGCGCGGTAGCAACGGCACCCGACTGGGTGACCAGCGCGATATCCCCCTTGGCCGGTGCGACATGGGCGAAGGTGGCGTTGACACCCACCCCCGGCACGGCGATGCCAAGGCAGTTCGGTCCAATGACGCGCAGCAGGTGTGGGCGGGCGGCCTGCAGCACCTCCAGCACGCGGGCTTCGCCGGCGGCTTTTTGTGCTGCATCAGTGCCCTCGCCGAAGCCGGCGGTTAGCACGACCGCGGCCCGGCAGCCGCGCGCGCCTAGCTCCGCGATCAGGCCGGCAACCGTGTCCGGCGGGGTGGCGATGACCGCCAGATCTGGGGTCAGCGGCAAATCCGCCACGGTCTTGTAGCACAGCGCGCCGTTGATGGCGGTCTCATGCGGGTTGACCGGCATGATCGGACCAGCGAAACCGGAGCCGAACAGATTGCGCGCGAGCACTGCTCCGACCGAGTTCGGCTTGCGGCTGGCGCCGATCAGCGCGATCGACTTCGGGGCGAACAAACGGTCAAGGTGGCGTACGGTCATCGGGGCGACCCAAGGTGGGGACGAAAGATGCCGACATCGGTACCGGCGAATTATGACGACGACAGTGCCGCACGGCAGCATCAGGTGTCGCAGCGCCTGATCGCCGCAGCCGGCGGCCCGCTGCCACCATCGGCGCGGGTGCTGGTTTATGTCGGCCTCGATCTCGTGGGCGATGGCTTGATCAAGCTGCCGCTGGTGCGGGCGCTCCGTGCCGCCTTGCCGCAAGGCCAGATTGTCTGGCTGGCGGGCAAGGGGCGCAGTGCGTTTCGCTATGAGTTGTCGGCCCTGGTCGCCCCACTCCTGGATGCAGTGGTGGATGAGGCCGACATCGGCTCGCGGTTTGGGGAGTTGTTCAGCCAGCCGCTGGGGGACCAGCGCTTCGATCTGGTGATCGACACCCAGCGCCGCTTGTTAACGAGCTTGATCGTCAAGCGGATCGCGGCGGACCGATTCGTCTCCCCCACCGGGAACTTCCTGCTCTCCAGCATCAAGCCGCCGTCGGGGTATCAGGCGCCGCGGGCGCTGTCGCGCGAATTGCTCGACCTGATGGAACTGGGTACCGGGCACTTGGCGCTGGTCGACCAGCCGCTGGCCCTGCCGCAGCGGGCAATCGATGGCGCGCGCCAGTTGCTGCCCGATGGCTTGTTCTATGTCGGCCTGGTGCCGGGGGCGGGTGGGGCGCACAAGTGCTGGCCGCTCGCCCACTACATCAGCGTCGGCCGGGCCCTCGAGCGCGAGGGGCGCACGCCGGTGTTCATCCTTGGTCCCAAAGAGGGGCACTGGCGCAAAACCATCGGCGACGCGGTGCCGAGTGCGCACTTCCCCCTGCAATCGCGCTTGGCCGAGAGCCTGGGCCAGAGCCCGGATCTCACCATCGCGGTGGCGCGCCGCTGCAAGGCCGCGATCGCCAACGACAGCGGCGGCGGGCACATGATGGCAGCGGCCGACATTCCGTTGCTGTCGCTGTTCGGACCGACGAGCCCGGACAAATTTGCCCCCGCGGTCAGCTTTGGCGCGGTGCTGCAGGCGCAGAGCTTTGGCGGTGCCAACATGGAATTCATTCCAGTCTCCGCCGTGCTGACC
>JAAFHH010000096.1:4807-9261 GCA_013297545.1 Alphaproteobacteria bacterium | reverse complement strand
CCCACCGGTCGCCAGACCCGCCAGACGCACCAGCATGATCGCGCGGACATCCTCCACCGGCAGGCGTTCGCCCACCGCGCAGGCCCGTGCCCGCGGCACCCGGTCTTGGAATGCGAGCTGGTCTGCCGGCGACAGGCGGGTTGCGACATTGCCGCCAAGCCCGGTGGTCACGCCGTAGACTGGCTGGTCAGCCGCCGCCGCCGCCTCAATGATCGCGCGGGCCCGGCGCACCCGCACCCAGGCGGGTTCGCTCACCACCACACGGGCGCGCTCACGGGCGACGGCGGTGACGGCATCAGTGCCGAGCGGCGCGCCGCCGATTTGGATCTCCGCACTCATGCCAGCGGCAGCCGGCGCATGATCCCGGGGTTCGCCGGATCGTGGTACTTGTTGTAGGGGCCGTGATCTTTGAGGTGCCGGTGGCAAAACTCGAGCTTCTCGCGCGATAAGGTGACCCCCAGGCCAGGCCCGGTCGGGATCGCCACGCAGTTATTCTTCGGCACGAACGGCCCTTCCTCAATCACGTCGAGCGGCTGCATGCGCAGCAGCGATTGGCTGGGCTCGCGAATCCATTGGTTCGCGGCCGCCAAGTGCAGGTAGGCAGCCGTGCCGATGCCGCTGTCGCCGCTGTAGCACCAGAAATCCACCCCCATCGCCTCGCACGCACCCACGAAGCGCTGGGCGCGGGCAAAGCCGCCGTGGGTGACGATATCGGTGCACAGCGCGTGGGGTGCGCCCAGGTCAGCCGCCCGGCGCAGATCGGGCGAATGGGCCGAGGTGCGGATCGGGCTGTGGCGGGCAAGCGCTGCGACATCTTCAAAGCGCGCGCACGGGTCTTCCCAATTGCGCACACCAAGTTCAACCAGGGGCCGCGCGATCTCAAGCGCTGTCGTCAGGCTGTAGGCCATGTTGCTGTCGACTCGCAGGATCGCGCGCGGCCCGAGGGATTGGCGCAAGCGCCGCAGGATGTCGATGCCCGCGGTCGGATCGGGGTCCGACAGCTTGCCTTCGAACGCGGTGGTGCCGAAGCGCTGGTGCAGGTCCAGGCAATAATCGACCACGGCATCAACCGTGGCTTCCCCGCCGCGGCCGTCTTGTTCCAGGCGAAAGCCGTAATAGTCCGTGAATGCGACCGCTTGGCGCACGGCACCGCCCAGCAGGTCATAGATCGGCCGGCCCCAGGCTTTGCCGCGGATGTCCCACAGCGCCATATCGATCGCCCCGAAGGCGCGGATGCTGGCAAAGTCGATCGTGCTGGCAATCCCCGACCAGCTCGGCAACACGCGCCGCTCACACGCGGCCGGATCAAGCGCGTCGAGCCCGATCAGGCGGGGCGCCATCGCCTCGATCAGGCTGGCGGCGGCGGGCGAGCCGACATCACCCAGCCCCGTGATCCCATCGGAGGTTTCCACCTCCACAATCGTGCGGCTGAAGCCGCCAAGCGCGCCGTAAGCCCACAGATACGGTGCCTCCAGCGGGATGTTCACTGGTGTCGCGCGAATTCGGGTAATCTTCATCCATTGAGCCTAGGCGGCACCATGCCGCGCTGTCCAGCGCCAGGACGCGCGCCTGTGACGCATGGTTGCGGCGTTTTCGTGCGTTTATGTTGGTGGTCGGACGGTCGCGCAATAGAACGGTTCTATGCAGCGCAGCCGCGCAGGGGTCCAGGGGCATAGATGCTGCCTACAATCGACGTCGCAACGGCCAATGCCATGGTTCGTGACGGCACAGCACTGTTGGTGGATTTGCGCACGCCGGCGGAACACGCCCGGGTGCACATCCCAGGCTCGCGCCTTGCCCCGCTCGACCATGTCGAGGCGGCGGACTTGCCCGCCAGTGCGGCGGCCGTGTTTTTGTGCTGGGACGGCTCGCGCACCGAACGCGCGGGCGACCGGCTGGCGGCAGCCGCGCCGGGGGTTGCCTATGTGCTCGATGGCGGCTTGATGGCCTGGCTCGCCGCTGGGCTGCCGGTGGTGGAACGCCGCAGCGCCAAGATCGACAGCGATCGCCAGGGCCAAATCCTGCTTGGCCTGATCGGCGTGATCGGTGTCGTGCTGGGGGAATTCGATAACGAGGCTTGGTTCGCGCTGTCGGCCGCCGCCGCGGTGGCGCTGCTCACCCTCGGCCTCACCGGCTCGCGCGCGCTCGCCCGCTGGCTTGACCGTATGCCGTGGAATCGCGCCGGCAGCTAGATCCGCCGGAATACCAGTGTGAGGTTGTTGGCCGGCATGGGATGCGTCTCGGCCAGGCTGAACCAGGGGGCGGCTTCGGCGGTCACCGCCTCAAGGTCCCGCACCCCCCACAGCGGATTGCGCGCCCGCAAGCTCTCATCAAACGCCTCGTTCGATGGCGCGGTGTGCTGGCCGTCCTGCCGGTAGGGGCCATAGAGGATCAGCGGCTGGCCAGCCCTCAGCAGCTGGGCTGCCCCGCGGATCAGGGCTTGGCCGGCGGTCCACGGCGCGATGTGGATCATGTTGGCGCAGAACACCGCATCAGCGCGCGCCAGCGGCCACACCTGGTCCTCGACATTAAGCGCGAGGGCCGGGCGCAGGTTGCCGGTGCCGGCAAGGGCGACCCAGGCATCGATCGAGGCGCGCGCGGTCGGATCCTGGTCTGAGGGTTGAAAAGTCAGGTGCGGGAATGCTGCGGCGAAGTGCAGCACATGCTCGCCCGACCCGCTCGCCACTTCCAAGACAAGGCCCGCGTCCGGCAGCACGCCTGCCAAAACCTCCCGGATCGGCTCGCGGTTGCGCACGGTGGCCGGCGCATAGAGCCGGGGATCAGTCACAGTGGTCATGGTGTTGCCCCATCCGGGTGATACCCGCACACGGCTTGGCGTTGCCGCTGGTCGTCCCGGCGTGATAGCTATCGCGCCCGGTCTCGCCATGCAACGCTGGCGCCCGATCCCCAGCTGTCGCGGAGCTTTGCGTCCATGCCCTACGTCGTCACAGAATCCTGCATTCGCTGCAAATACATGGACTGTGTCGAAGTCTGTCCAGTCGATTGCTTTTATGTTGGGGAGAACATGTTGGTGATTCACCCCGACGAATGCATCGATTGCGGGGTGTGCGAACCAGAGTGCCCGGCTGAAGCCATTCTGCCGGACAGCGATCCGAAAGCCGAAGCTTTCCTGCAGCTGAACAGAGACTTCAGCACCCAATGGCCGAACATAACCCGCAAGGGCACGCCACCGGCCGACGCCGATGAATGGAAAGGCGTTGCCAACAAACTTAAGGAACATTTTTCGTCAAACCCAGGCTGATCGCACTAATACAACAGAGATTAAGGCGAAACCGCGAGTCGGGCCCGAGTCGCGCTGAGTCACCCGGCACAATAATTCTGATTCCGCTGGCCGGAATTAGACTCGCACGAAGGCGCGAATCGCGCCGGTGACTCTGATGTATCAGCAAATTTGACTACTCTCCCCCTACCAAACGTGATAGGTTCTTCGAACGACGGCTTGAGGGGCGACGGCTGGATCCACTGCGCACGGATCGGTCCCGGTTACCCGGCTGCGGCAACGCAGCGCCCTTGATCCGACAGCTGATGTAATGTTGCACGCTCCGTAGGCAGGCTCGGAGCGCGGGTAGAGATTGCGTCAGTGAGCCTCTGCGTGCGTCACAAGATGGGAAGGCCCATGCCGAAGGATAATCTCGATTTCAACGCTGGTGATCATGTCGTGTACCCGTCCCACGGGGTCGGCAAAATCCAAGCAGTCGAAACCCAGACGATTTCTGGGTACGAGTTACAAGTGTTCGTCATCACCTTCGAAAAAGACCGTATGACCTTGCGATTGCCGGTGACCAAAGCCCGCAACGCGGGTCTGCGCCGCTTGTCCAGCCCGGCCGAAATGACCGAAGCGCTGACCAAGCTGAAGGGCCGCAGCCGCGTGAAACGCGCGATGTGGTCGCGCCGGGCCCAAGAATACGAAGCCAAGATCAACAGCGGCGATCCGGCCTCGATCGCCGAAGTGGTCCGCGACCTGCACCGGGCGACCGGCCAGGCCGACCAGTCCTACTCCGAACGGCAGATCTACCAAGCCGCCTTGGACCGGCTGGTGCGCGAATTGTCCGCGGTCGAACAGATCGACGAACAATCCGCAACCAAGAAGCTGGAAGACATGCTGCAAGCCGCCTAAGCGCGCCACAGCATCGCTAAGGCACAAGGGCCGCTCCGCAAGGGCGGCCCTTGTGCTGTCTGGGGCACTTACAGCGGCGATCGCGGGTGCGGCACCAGGCTCACGTGGGCCCCCGCCGCAGTGAGGCCGGTGCGCAGGGCCGCGACCATGCGGGCCAGATCGTCTGCCGCCGTGTCGTGCAGCGCTTCGGCCACCAGCACGGCGGTGCGGGTCCCAGGCGAGATGGCGGACAAGGCACTCTGCCGATTGACCCAGCGCCGGGCGTGCGCTGCCCCCGCCCCGTCACGAAAGATCACTTCGCCCACGGCCGGGTGCT
>JAAFHH010000096.1:0-4797 GCA_013297545.1 Alphaproteobacteria bacterium | reverse complement strand
CGCCACCAAAGGTGAGGTAACGCTCATCCCCCCGGGCGTGGGTGACGGTGAGCGCACCGTCGACCCGGTCCCAATCGAACGCAGCCAGCGGAATGGCCGCCGCCGCTGAGACCGCATTGCAGAAATCCACCACCGGATGGATGCGCGGCAACGCCCCCTCCATCCGCACGCGCCGCAGCAGCGCTTCAGCGGCGCAGCGATACTGGGTTGGCTTCAGCCCCATGGCGCTGTAGGCCGCCCGCCAGGCCTTGATCGACGGCCACTCCCCCTCTGGCATGGCCTGCAACCGGTCCTGCAGACCCGCCAGGTGGGGGGTGGGGTCCAACGCCGCGGCATCGATCGCTTCCAACCCGTCCACCCGCAGGACGCACACCTGCAAGCTCGCGAACTGCTGCAGCAGGGCGGGATCATGAGAAAATGTGGTCTGCGACATGCGCTATCCTCGGGTGCGGGTGCAAGCGAGCCTGATGCCCGCACCCCATGCCGGTCTTGAACAGAATTGCTATGCTGGCCGCCGTGCCGAGACGAGAGCCAGCCACCCCAGCAGTGCAAGTCCGTGCGACCGCGCGCGCAGGCGTGGTCGCCGTGGAGGCGATCTCGAACCGCGCCTTTGGCCGCCATTCCCATGATCAGTTCGGCTTCGGGGTGATGCTGGCCGGTGCCCACCACTCCGCCAGTGGGCGCGGACCGGTCCGGGCAGAACCAGGCCAGCTGCTCAGCGTCAACCCGAACGAAGTGCACGACGGCCACCCGGTCGCCGGTGCCGTGCGGCATTGGCGAATGCTCTATGTCGATCCGGCCATCCTCGCCCCCGCGATCGCAGACGTCGCCGGCGGTGAGTTCGCCCACCCGGTATTGACCGCGCCAGACGCGGCGCGCGCGTTTCTGGCGCTACACGGCTGCCTCACGCGGACCAGCCCCCCGTTCGATCTCGCGATCGATGGCCTGCTGCTGGAGGTGCTGGCCCCCCTGGTCGCCCGCCAAACCGCGCGCCCGGCCGCGGTGCCGCGATCGGTTCAGCGCGCCAAAGACCTGATCGATACAGGGCCGGAGGCGACCCTCTCCCTCGACCAGCTCGCAGCAACCGCGGGCCTCAGCCGCTATCACTTCCTGCGCGCGTTCGCAGCAGCGACCGGCCTGCCGCCCCACGCCTATCAGATGCAGCAGCGCTTGCACCGGGCGCGCCAGCAGATCGTGCGCGGCGAGCCGCTGGCGACGGTGGCGGCGGCCACCGGCTTTGCCGACCAAGCGCACCTGACCCGGCTGTTCACCCGCTGCTATGGGTTGGCGCCGGGTGCGCTCGCGCGGGCACACCGGCGTTAGCTGCGCGCGCGGGCGACCAGGACTTGGCCCGCGACCACCAGGGCTGCTCCCGCCGCCAAGGCCCAGGTCGCCAGCTCGTCCAACAGCACGACGCCGAGAACAGACGCGGTGATCGGGCTCAAGCCTAAGAACACCGTCACCCGGGTCGGTGGCGCCTTTGCCAGCGCCCACAGCCACAACCAATAGCCGATGCCGCTGCTGAGGCCGATGAACAGCACCAGCCCCCAGCCCTGCGGCGCCAACACTGGCCATGGCTCGAGTGCCGCGACCGGCACCAATGCCGCCACACTCGCCGCCATCGCGATCACACCCAGCTGCAGGGGCGAACTGCGCTGCAGGTACGGCCGGTAGAGCACCGAACAGATCGCCCCCATCGCCGCTGCCGCCAGCACCAGCGCCCCACCCGTCCACGCTGCCGCCCCACCCTCGATCCGCACCGTGTCGGCCAAGCAAACCGCAACGCCGAGGACCGAGACCGTGACCCCCAGCACGGTCACCAGCCGCAACGGCTCGCGCCCCAACGCGACCGAGATCGCGAAGGTCAACAGCGGGAACAGCGCGAACACGATCGCCCCCGGGCCCGCACCAATCCGGGTGAGGCCCATGGTCAGCAAAGCAACCAGCACCCCGAACTGGCCGATGCCGAGCAGGGCGACCGGCAGCACATCGCCGCGCGGCACCGGTCGCCAGCCGGTCAACAGCACAGCTGGGACCAGGCTGGTCACACCGATGGCGTAGCGCATCAAGGTCAAGGTCGCCGGTCCCACCTCGTCCGCAACCGCGCGGGTGGCGACGATCGCAGCACCGACCTGGATACCCACCAGCCCTGCTGCGAGCAGTGCGCGCTTCACCCGCTGCGGCCAACGCTGAGGGCGGGGTCACCCAGATCCAGCGCCCAGGTCTGCGCTTGCATCGGCGGGCCGAAGTCGTGGTTGGGTTCGCAGGCGATCAACTGGAAGCCCGCGCGTTCGTAAATCCGGCGCGCGGCATCAAGCACATCATTGGTCCACAAGATCACGCGGGCGTAGCCGGCGCGGCGCGCAAAGCCAACCGCGGTGTCGACCAACCGCCCGCCGAGGCCGAGGCCGCGGGCCGACTGTTCGACATAGAGCATGCGCAGCTTCGCAGTCGTCTGATCCACTTCCACGACGAAGACGGAGCCTGCGATCTCGCCATCCACTTCCGCGATCCAGGCGTCGTCACGCCCCGGTTTTGCGGTGTCGAGGTACTCGGCACCGACGTGGCACACCAGAGCCTCGAAGCCTTTGGTCCAGCCGAATTCCTGGTGGTAGAGCTTGGTCTGCCGGTGGATCACCCAGCCGATGTCGCCCGGCACCAGCTGGCGCAGCAGCACCCGGCGCTGGTGGTCTGGCACCTGGCCCAGCACCGCACTGATCGTCGCCATCGCCTCGACCAGGTGCCTGCGCTCGGGCGCTGCCACCAAGCGCAGCATCTGGCCGATCTCAAAACGCGACGCGTCGTTCAACTGGGCAAAGGCGGCCAAACCGTCCGCAGTGAGGCCCAGATGCTGCTGGCGGGCGTCGCCAGGATCGACGGTGCGGTGGACCAGGCCATCGCCCTCCAAACGCTTGACCAGCCGGCTGAGATAGCCCGGGTCGAGGGCCAGATCGTCTGCCAGCACCGAGGCGGTGGCCCGCCCGCGGTTGGCGAGTTCCCAGATCAGCCGGGCCTCGGCGAGTGAGAACCGGCTGCCCAGCAGCCCTTCGTGCAGCACGCCGATCCGCTTGGTGTAGAACCGGCTGAACTGGCGCACCGCCTCGATGTCCTGGTCCAACTGCGCCGCCATCCTCTCGCCTCCCCAGATTGTTGACAGCGTCAACCATCTGACTGCTGCGGTCAAGCGCGTGCGCCAACCGACTCGGCAGACACGGGCTCCGTTCTGTGGCAGAGCTTGCCCGGACACCGCGCCAGGAACCCGCCGCCATGGACGAACTCAACGCGCTTGGCATTTTGGCCGCCATCGGCCTGACGATCTGGCTGCACCAGCCGCTGCGCCCAGTGCTGCGGATTGCGGTGCTCGCGGGGGCGGGGGTGGGTGCGCTTGGCAGTTGGCTGGCGGGCGCCGAGCTTGCGGCCGTCGCCCTTGCCATGGTGGCGCTGTGCTGGGCCGCGCGCGATCAGCTCTGGCGCACCTTGCAGCGTGAGACGTCAAAGCCCGCGACCGACGAGCCAAGCCTGGATTGGCTCACTCCCTACATGACCACGCGCCATGTGCCCGGCGAAACCGTGTTGTTTCGCGCCGGTGACCCGTCGGATGAGATGTTCGTCATCGTCTCTGGCACCCTGCTGCTGACCGAATTCGGCGCGGTGTTGGGGCCGGGCGAGATGTTGGGTGAGATCGGCATCCTGGCCGAACAGCGCAAGCGCACGGCGACCGCGGTCAGCGATGGCAAGGTTGAGCTCCTGGTGATCAGTGCCGAGCGCGTCTACCAGCTCTACGCCCAAAGCCCGCGCTTTGCCTTCCAACTGACCCGCCTGGTGATCCGCCGCATGAGCGCGCGGGTCGATCGCCACATGGCGGACCACAAAGCAGCCGAAGAACGCGCGGCCGAAGCCAAGCAGCAAACCCGCCAGAGCCTGGCCGACCATTTCGAAGGCACGGTCCAAGCCGTGCTGGGCGCGGTGTCAGAATCCGTCTCCGGCATGCAGATCTGCGCGGAGGAAATGTCGAGTGCGTCGGCCGAAACCCAAGACCGCACGCGCACCATTCAAAACGCCATGACCAGTGCCTCTGAAGCCGCGGCCGAGATGTCCCAGGCCTCGCACGCGCTGATGCATTCGATCGCTTCGATCGAAAACGATGTCGCGGGTGGGGCGCAACTCGCGAGCCGCGCGACCGACGAAGCCAAACGCACCGCGACCGTGGCGGCGAGCTTGGTTGGCGCGGTCGGCGAGATCGATGCCGTCGTGCAGATGATCACGGAAATCGCCGAGCAGACCAATCTGCTGGCCCTCAATGCCACGATCGAAGCCGCCCGGGCCGGCGACGCCGGCCGCGGCTTTGCGGTGGTCGCAACCGAGGTGAAGTCGCTGTCCCAGCAGACCGCGCAAGCGACCGAAGACATCCGCCAGCGCATCGCGCGTGTGCAGACCGCGAGTTCCGAAATCGCCGGCGCAGTGCAGGCGATTTCCCAAACCATCGACGAAGTGCGCGGCGTGACCGACAGCATCGTCGAGGAGATGGACAACCAAACCCACTCCGCCAGCCAGATCGCCAAGCGCGTCGACAGTGTGGCTGATGCGACCCGCCAAGCGGTCGACGAACTGCGCCGGATTGGGGCGGCGGTCAGCGAGTCGAGCCAGGTTGCCGGCCAAGTGCTGATGGCGGCGGAGGAACTGACCAAGTCCTCCAACACCTTGAAGAACGAAGCCGAAAGCTTCGCCGGTCAAGTGCGGCGGGCGTAGTCCTTGCTCTGGCCCCTCCCCTCGCAAGCGGGGGGAGGACGGGAGGGG
>JAAFHH010000095.1 GCA_013297545.1 Alphaproteobacteria bacterium | reverse complement strand
ACGAGGGCCGCCGCCATGGTCGACATCATGGCAAGGGCTGCCAGCACGAGACAGAGCTGGCTCGCGCGCACCGCGCCCAACATCGGCACAGCAGCGCCACCGAGGATCGAGGTGACCATCGCCCCGCCGTAGAGCAGGGCCGTGTAGAGCCCAACCATGCCATCGGGCAGCCCGAGATCGGCCCGGATTGCCGGTGCCATCACCGGCACGGTCAGTGCTGCCATGGACGACAGGGTCTGCACCGCCAGCATCAACACCAGCGGTGCTGCGACCGCTGGCCGCTCAGCCACGGCGGCGGCGGCGGCGGGAGACGACCATCAACAGAATGCCCAGCACCGACAGGATCACACTCGCCGGTGCCAACAGCACGGCGACGATGCCAGGATCCCAGATCTCTGGGGCGACATTGCGCTGAATGCCGGCCTGCAAGAGGTTGAGACTGCCCGGATGCAGCCGGTACCAAAGCTCGCCGCCGGCCACGAAGGTGAGCTCGCGCGCCTCCAGGCTCGCCCAGAAATCGCGGAACAACAGGAACAGGCCGAGGGCGAGCAGCACAAAGCCGAGGATGCGAAGGGTGGTGCGGATCATCGCGAAGACGCTAACACCACCCCGCCCCAAGCGGTAGCGCTTGAAACCTCGCGCGTTTTGGCTATGCTCCGCGCCCTCCGGAGGGGTGGCCGAGTGGTCGATGGCGCACGCCTGGAAAGTGTGTAGGGGTTAACAGCCCCTCGCGGGTTCGAATCCCGCCCCCTCCGCCAGTGAATTCGACCAGTCTGCCCCGGGTTGGACACGACCGCCTGGTAAGAGCGCAGCAATGATCGATGTCACCTCGCTTGAACTCGCGATCGCGTCGCTGACCGGAGCTTTGGATGCCCACGCCCAGCGGGCTGGCGACGCGTTCATTCGGGATGCTGCCATCCAGCGCTTCGAATACACCTACGAGCTCACCCACAAGGCCTCGCGCCGGTACCTGATGGCGACCGAGCCGACCGCTGACGTGGTGCGCGATCTCTCCTTCCCAGACCTCACTCGCCTTGGGTATGCGCGCGGCGTGGTGCTGAGCGAGTGGGCGATCTGGCGCACGTTCCGCGATGATCGCAACGCCACCAGCCACAGCTACGACGCCGCGACGGCGAACCAGGTGTTCGCAGGCATTGCGAGCTTCCGGGACGAGGCGGCAGCCGTGCTGAGGGAAATCAAGCGACGGCAGGTAGCCGGGTCATGAGCCTGCCCGTTCTGCGTCCGCAGGATGCCGCGATCGTGCGCGATATCCTCAGCGCTGTCTTGCCTGCCCACGCGACGGTCAGGGTGTTCGGCTCGCGCGCCACCGGCACTGCCGGCCGCGGATCGGACCTCGACCTTGCAATTGAAACGGGCCGGCCGCTCATCCAAGCCGAGCTCGCGGCACTCGCTGACGCGTTTGAAGACAGTGATCTGCCCTACACGGTGGATGTGGTGGACCTGGCACCTGTGGCAGCCGCGTTTCGCGCCCTCATCGAGCGCGATCGGGTGCTGTTCTCGATCAACAGTGACGCGGCCGTATGCGATCGCCTCCGGGCATGACCCACCCAGGCCTTGCGGCCGCCTACCACGACCCCAGGCCCCGCCCAGGATCGTCCCAACCCATTGAGAGGAATGGTGGGCGCGACAGGGATTGAACCTGTGACCCCTACGATGTCAACGTAGTGCTGGCCAGTTTGCGGCTGCTTCCAAGAGCTTGCGCGACCTTGCTAAAGGTATGATTTTCATATAAAAAAAAGTGATCTATATGTTGCGGGCCATTGTGGAAAGTGCATGGTTTTGCTTCCAACTGCTTCCAATGTGCTTCCAAAATCTAGCTTTATGGTGATCCAAAATGCCTAAGCTGACTAAGCGCTTGATCGACGGCCTGGTTGCAGACTCGGTTCGTGAGCGGTTCGTTTGGGATGACCTGCTCCCAGGTTTTGGTCTGCGGGTGCCGAAGGGCGGGACCGGCAGCAGGTACATCGTTCAATTCCGAACAGCACAAGACAAGGCAGCACGCGCCGGATGGTTCTTGGCGCCGTCGGGGTTCTGATTCCCGATGAGGCTCGGGCGCTGGCGCGAACGCGGCTGGCTGAGGTTGCTGCTGGCCGGGACCCGCAAACCGAAAGAAGCGACTGGGTTCGGTCTTAAAGGAACACGCTCAGTCCCATTCAGCAGCAACGGCCTGTTTGCGGCTGATTGCGTTAACCGGGCTGCGACGAGGCGAAGCGGAACGGCTGCAATGGCGCGAAGTTGATCAAAGCGGTAGTTGCCTCAAGCTGGGCCAGACTAAGACGGGGCGGAGTGTACGTGCTATTGGTCAGTCGGCAGTTGAACTCTTAATGGGGTTGCCGCGTACCAGTGATTGGGTATTTCCGAATGGCACAAAGTCAGCACCCGCGGACATGAAGAAGCCGATCGAACGCCTCTTTTTAGCGGCTGAGCTTGCTGATGCCCGGTCGCATGATCTGCGCCGGACCTTTGCAAGCATCACGGCTGAATCCGGCATTGCCGACCCAGTGATTGCAGCGCTGCTCGGTCACGCCACGCGAGGGGTCTTGCGCCGTCACTATGTTGTCACCCCGAATGCGACTCTCATCGATGCAGCAAGCTCGGTTTCCGCCACCATTGCCCGGCTTCTGGATGGCGATTAATCGAGACTGCTTTCTGCCGACGCGGCGAGTCAGGTTCCCAGGCCTGGTCTCTGAGCCGGCCATTTGAGGGCCGGTCAGCCCCATCTTGGCTGGGCGATCGACACGGCCGGCAGTTCGTCGATACGGGAGATCGGGTGTCACCGGTCGATCCGATGGAGAACGGTGGTCAAGAACTGCGGTGGTTCGATGCCGTTCAGTCTGACGGTCCGGCGCAGGGTGCATCCGCCGACAGTCCATCAGGCGCAGACACTCCCTGCATGTTGTCTTAACCGCACTTCAATCGTCTTTGTGATGCCTCAGATCAACATGAGAGATGGCGTGCGCTTGACAGCGCTTGCGGATCTCGCCATGATGAATTTAGGCTACATATAGCGCTTTTACGCAGAAAACAGGCAACATGACCATCGCCAGTCGGCTTAAGACTTCCCCTCCCTCCGCTGTGGCGGAGGCCCTGGAGCGGCTCGGCCGCAATATCCGCACAGCTCGGCTTCGCCGCCAACTGCGAATCGAAGACGTGGCAAGCCGGATGGGCACCACGCGCTTCACCGTGGCGGACGTTGAGAGGGGCAAGCCGGGAACCTCGGCGGCGGCCTACCTCGGGGCGTTGTGGGCGCTTGGGTTGCTCGAGCAGGCGACGGACCTCGCCGATCCCGACCGCGACGAGGAAGGCAAGGTCCTTGAGAGCGCCCGCCAGCCAACGCAGGCGCCACGCCGCCGAAGCCTTGATAATGACTTCTGAGCGCGAGTGCTTCGTCTACATCGTCCTACCCGGCGAAACCGAGTTCGTCACAGCAGGCCGATTCCGGATCGCGCCGACGCGCAACGGAGATGCCGCCGGCTCCTTCGTTTACGGGCGCTCTTACCTCGCCCGCCGCAACGCGGCCGAGCTTGACCCGGTGGAACTACGGCTCGTTGCGCGCCAGTACGAGACCGGGCGCATGGACGGCTTTTTCGGCGCGATCCGCGATGCGATGCCGGATTACTGGGGCCGGCGCGTCATCGAAAGACATACCGGCCGGGTTCGTCCCGAAGAATTCGACTACCTGCTAGAAGGCGCGGATGATCGGGCCGGCGCGCTCGGCTTCGGCCTTGGCGTGACACCGCCCGCCCCAAAGCGGGAATTCAGCCGGACGCTCGATCTTGAGCGCCTGCAGCAAGCGGCCGATGCTGTGCTTGCCGATGATCCAGCGCGCGGAGGTTCTGCCGCGATACAGGCGCAAGAGCTGATGCTGGTCGGCACCTCGATGGGCGGCGCGCGCCCCAAGGCTGTCGTGCAGGAGGGTGAGGACCTTTGGCTTGCGAAGTTCGGGCGGCAGGATGACCGCTGGAACCACCCGCGCACGGAACACGCGCTGTTAACGCTCGGTCGCGAATGCGGTCTGCATACGGCAGACAGCCGGATCGCCACAGTCGGCGGGCGCGACATCCTGCTCGTGCGCCGTTTCGACCGAGCCTTCGCTGGTACAGGCATTAATCGTCACCGGATGGTAAGCGCCCTAACCCTACTGCGGACAGACGACAGCGCGCAGGCGCGCGGCACCTGGTCGTACCTTCTGCTCGCCGATGAAATCCGGCGGGTTAGCGCAGACCCTAAAGCTGATCTGCGCGAGCTCTTCGCGCGGATTTGCTTCAATGCGGCTGTTTCCAATCTCGACGATCACCCGCGCAATCACGCGCTGCTGGCTGCCGGCAAGCCCTGGCGCCTGAGCCCAGCCTACGATCTGACGCCGATGCCGGTGATCGCCGCCGACCGACGCGACCTTGCGATGGCTTGCGGTCCGAACGGCCGGGCTGCGCAGCGCGGGAATCTGCTTGCGGGCGCGGGACGCTTCCTGCTCGCGCAAGACGAAGCGCAGGCGATCTTCGTCCAGATCACGGACGCAGTACGCACAGGATGGCATGGCGCGTTGCGCCGGGCAGGGGTTTCCGATCAAGACTGCGCCGCGATCAGCGGGGCGTTCCTGTATGAAGGGCTCTTTTACGACGGTAGCGCCGATGTTTGAAGTGGACCTAGGATTTCGGACAAGGGGTGAAGCTGGTAACGTTCGACCGAAATGACGACTTCGATGGCGAACATGACAAAGTGATAACCATGCATATGGATGACGCGCACGCGCGATCAGATTTGCTCAGGCTCATAACCTGAAGGTCACAGGTTCAAATCCTGTCCCCGCATCCATACCAACAAACCGCGATTTCGAAAGAAATCAGCGGATTTTGGCGTTCCGGGCGATCAGGCGATCTGCGCACACCGGCGAGCCCGAGAGCCGGGACCAAACATCTAACGGACGAGATCAGGACGCTTACGGCGCTCACGCATCACCGCGTGCTGCGCTACCGGCCCCAACGCAGCGCTGGGGTGTGCACGGACGCGTCCCAAAGAGCTGTTAGTTGGTCGTCCAGCACCGTCACCGTGATCGAACAGCCGGCCATGTCGAGGGACGTGACGTAGGATCCTGTTAAGTGCCGGCTCACGGTCAGCCCCGCGGCTTTCAGCAGGCGCTCAGCCGCGTTGACCATCAAGTAGAGTTCGATCAGTGGCGTGCCGCCAAAGCCGTTGACCAAGAGCAGCACATCGGCCCCATTCGCCGGCGCGAGATCGGCGAGGATGGCGCTGACCAACTCGGCCGCGATGGCGTCGGCTGAGCGCAGTTTCTCACGCCGGCGCCCGGGCTCGCCGTGGATGCCAACCCCCATTTCGACTTCGTCGGTCGCGATCTCAAAGGTCGGTTTGCCTGCCGCCGGGACGGTGCAGGAGGTGAGCGCCATGCCCATCGAACGGGTGCGCCCGTTCACCCGCTCGCCGAGCGCCTGCAAGGCCGCAAGGTCGGCACCCTGTTCTGCCGCGGCGCCAAGCATTTTCTCAACGATCAGCGTGCCGGCGACGCCGCGCCGGCCGATCGTGAACAGACTGTCTTCAATCGCGACGTCGTCATTGGTCAGCACGGTTGCGACCGGAACCGTGGCCATTTCCGCCGCCATCTGGAAGTTCATCACATCGCCTTCGTAGTTTTTGACGATCAGGATGCAGCCGGCCGGCCCGGCCACCGCTTCGATCGCCGCCAGCATCTGGTCCGGCGTCGGCGAGGTGAAGACGTGGCCGGGGCAGGCGGCATCCAGCATGCCGTAGCCGACGAAGCCCGCGTGCAGCGGCTCATGGCCAGAGCCGCCGCCGGAGATCAACGCGACTTTGCCAGGCGTCAGGGTCGCGCGGCGGACGAACTTGCGCTCCGCCCCCAAGGTCACCAGGTCGCCATGGGCCATCGCGAAGCCGTCGAGGCTTTCGGCGAGGACGTCGTCGACGGCGTTGATCAGTTTCTTCATAGACGCGCTCCTGTTGCAGGGGTCAGCGGGGCGGTGGGTCCAAGTCCTCCACGAACCGGGCAAGGCGCGCGGCGAAATCCGCCACCAGCGCATCAACGGCCCGGTTCTTGGCATCACTCAGGAGATCAGGCACCTGCAGGGTAATCAGGCGCAGGCGCCCGGTGGTTTGCGGGTCGATCCGGCCGGGGTGTGCACGCTCGTACGCCTGCAAGAAGGCCTCCCGCTCGGCAGGGGAGGGGTGACAGATCTCGAGGATGGTATTCACGTGCTGGGCCGGGATCGGCACTGGATAGGCTGGGTTGGTGATCTGGCTGATGAAGGATCGGTTGGTGCCAAGGGCGGTCGCCAAGCGCTGGCGGATACCGGAGGGGCGGCGGTCCAGCACATCGCGCAGCACGGCCTTGTAGCCCTCAACGCCAGAGGGTTTGCCACCCTCGCTCACGGTAGGCGGACCCCGGCAATCGCCGCCTTGGTCCGTCCGACGGCCACGGGAGCGACCGAGAGGCTGCGCAGACCAGCCGTGAGTAGCGCCGGTACCAACCCGGGCTCACCGGCGGCATCACCGCACAGCGAGACGTCCACGCCGCGCACGACTGCGGCGGCCACGGTCGCGCGGATCAGCTGCAGCACCGCCGGGTGCCCAGCATCGCCAAGGCGCGCAACCGAGCCGATGTCGCGGGCCGCCGCCAGGGTATACTGGGTCAAATCGTTCGAGCCGATCGAGTAGAAATCGGCGCCAAAGTCGCCGGCCGTCAGCGCGGCCGCCGGCACCTCGACCATAATGCCGAGCGGTGGGCGCGCATGCGGGATACCCGCCGCGGCAAGCTCAGCCACCACCTGATCGAGCAAGACGGCCGCCGCGCTGAGCTCCGCAGGCAAGGTCACCATCGGCAGCATGATCCGAAGATTGCCAACGACGGCCGCGCGGGCGAGTGCGCGCAGTTGCTGGGTGAACACCTCGGGCTTGGCGAGCGAGAGCCTGAGCCCGCGGGTGCCCAAGAAGGGATTGGTCTCCGCATCGATGGTCAGGCCGGGCACCGGCTTGTCACCCCCAGCATCCAGGGTGCGGATGGTCACGGGCCGCGGTGCCGCCCAGGTGAGGATCCGGTGATAGGCCTGGTACTGCGCCACCTCATCGGGCAAGCCGTCGCGGCCGTGGAACAGGAATTCTGAGCGCACGAGACCCACACCATCGCAGATTGCGGGGTCGAGTTCAGCGAGTTCGTCTGGATCGCCAAGGTTCACCAGCACCTTGATCATTGTGCCATCGGCAGTCATGGCGGGTTTGCGGCTGATTTCAGCGTGCGCTGCGGCGGTGCGCTGTGCAGCTGCGAGTGCATCGGTGAAGCGCGCGCGGTCGTCGAGATCGGGATCAAACACGACTCGACCGGTGCCACCATCAACCAGGGCTTCGCGCGCTCCCTCCGGTGCCACGCCCAAGCCAATCACCATCGGTACCGCGCGGGCCCGAGCCAGCATGGCGACATGGGCTTGGGCCGAGCCTTCCGTCAGCAGGATCGCCCCGCCCTGGCGCCAATCGGCGGCGAGGAACTGCGACGGGGTGAGGTCCGCACCCAGCACCACAGCGCCTGCGGGAATGGCAAGCTCAGCCGCACCGGTAAGCGCGCGCAATACGCGCGCGCGCATATCCTCCAGGTCGCTGGCGCGGGCGCGAAAATAGCTGTCTTCGGCCGCGCGATAGTCCGCGATCTCGCGGTCGAGCGCGTCGCACCAGGCGGAATCGGCAGCCTCGCCCGCCTCGATCGCGGCAAACGCCCCCTCGGACAGTGCGTCATCTTCCAGCATCGCGAGTTGGAAGCTCAACATGTCGGCTGCGTCGGTGTCGGCAGCGCCGATCAGGGCGGCAAGATCCGCGATCGCTTGGGCAAGGGCGGCGCGCAGGGCGCCCGCTTCGTCTGCCGGCGTGCCGGCGTGGCGGATCGTTGGACGCGCGGGTGCCAGGCGCGCCAGCACGCCGGCGGCAAGACCGGGGGAGGCTGGAATGCCAAGGCCGAGCACCCGCGTCATCGCATCAGTCCTCGCCGAATTTCGCGCGGACGAGGGCGAGCACCGCGTCCATTGCCTCGGCCGCATCCGCACCACTGATCCTGAAATGCAAGTGCGCGCCCATGGGCGCTTTGACCCGCATCACCTTCACCGGGCTCTTGGCATCGGTCCAGGGACCGTCGGGCGACGGGGCGAATTCGATCCGGCTGGTGAAGGATTTGGCGAGCTGGGTCAGCTTCACCGCGGGGCGGGCGTGCAGCCCGGCGAGGTTGGTCAGTTCGGCGCGGTCGGTCAGCATCTCTGTCGTCGTCATGGCGCCCTCAGCTGCCGTAGTATTGTTCAGCCGCTTGACGCACGGCTTCAAGCGACGATCCGCCCGACGCCTCGGCGGCGGCGACCACCGCCCCCTCGACGAGGGCGGCATTGCACAGCAACACGCGGTCCCGCCGATCGGGTGCGAGCATCTCGACCGCCATCTCGGTGTTGGTCTCTGCCCCGCCAAGATCGACCAGCACTGCGACGCCGGCGGGCGACCAGGCAGCGTCGATCGCGGCGATAATGCTCGCGACATCTGTGCCGAGCCCGCCATCGCCATTCCCACCTGTCCAGGCGAGCGGCACACTGCTGCCAACCATCTGGCGCACCATGTCGGCGGCGCCTTCAGCGACCTTGGGCGAGTGCGAGACGATCACAATACCAACATTCATCGCTGCCCCTCCAAAAACCGCACCACGGCCCCAACAATCACCGCGACCGAGCGCGCGCCGGGGTCCATGTGGCCGATCGATCGATCGCCCAAGAACGACGCCCGGCCGCGCACGGCTTTTAGCGCAATGGTCGCGTCGGCTGCCGCATTGGCCGTCTGCAGGATGTCCGGTGCGGTCTGCCCGGCCGCCAGCGCCTGCTGCACCGGCACCAGCACATCGAGCATGGTCTTCTGCCCGGGTTCGGACCGGCCGCGCGCTTGCACGGCCACGATCGCAGCCGCAAGGGCAGGGGCGAGATCGCCCGCCGCTGGCTCAGCCGGCAATGCCTTGCCGAGTTCCATGAACAGCGTGCCGAACAAGGGGCCAGAAGCACCGCCCACCTTCATCACCAGCACCATGCCGATCGCGCGCAAGAGATCGGGCCAGGGCTTTTCTGCATGCTGCGGTAGATCGGCGAGCACGGCTTCGAAGCCGCGCTTCATGTTGATGCCGTGGTCGCCATCGCCAATGGCTTGGTCAAGGTCGGTGAGGGCCGGTGCTTCGGCGATCACCGCGGCACTCACGGCTTCGATCAGGGCGACGCGCTCAGATGCGATCATGGGTGCTGCCTCATAGAGCGATGCGCTGGCCCGCCAG
>JAAFHH010000094.1 GCA_013297545.1 Alphaproteobacteria bacterium | reverse complement strand
CTCGTCGATCGCGTTGTCGACCACTTCGTAGACCATGTGGTGCAGGCCGGAGCCGTCGTCCGTGTCGCCAATGTACATGCCCGGACGCTTGCGCACGGCATCCAAACCGCGCAGCACTTGGATCGATTCGGCAGTGTAGCCGCTCGCGTCTGGATTTTCGTTTGTCATCAGGGGGTTACGCTCCAACTCAGGCGGCACACAGGCGCATCTTGGCGAGGGCGGAAGTGTAGCCGATCCCCCTGCATTCAGGGCAGGAATTCGACAGGCCGCGGCCCGTGCGCCGTGAGCTCAAATCCAGCCGTGGTCGCCCCCAGGCCCGCGAACACATCCGCCTCCGTCCCGGTCAGCCAAACCTGGCCCGGATGGCGCTGGATCGCGCTGTAGAGGGCACGCCGGCGCGTCTGGTCCAAGTGGGCGGCGACCTCATCAAACAGCAGCACTGGGGCGACGCCTGCAGCCGCGGCCGCCGCCGCGTGGGCGAGGATCAGGGCGATCAGCAGGGCTTTTTGTTCGCCGGTGGAGCCTGCCTTCGCGGGCCGGCCGGTCGCCCGCTCGGTGACGCCAAGATCGCTGCGCTGGGGGCCAAGCGTGGTGGTGCCAGCCTCCCCATCGCGGCTGCGGGCACGGGCAAATTGGCGGGCGAGGTCTTCTTCAACGCCGAGGGCGGGCGTGGTGAGCAAAGCCGTCTCAACCGCACCGGCGAGTGTCAGCGATGCGGCCGGAAACAGGGCGTCAGGGTCGGCTGCCTGGTTGATGCGCTGGCATGTGGCGAGCCTGGCTGCAGCAATTGCCACCGCGTCAGCCGCCATGCGCGCCTCTATGGTGGTGAGCCATGCCGGATCGCGCGGACCCGTGCGCAGGATTTCCAGCCGTTCCCGGCAGGCCCGGTCGTAGCGCACCAGGCGTTCGGCGTGATCGGGGTCGAAGGCGAAGACGAGGCGATCGATCAAGCGGCGGCGCGAACTCGCACTGTCGACGAACACCCGGTCCATCGCCGGGGTGAGCCAGACCAGCGGCAGCACACCGGCAAGGGCCACGGGGCCTTTGCGCGTGCCGCCATCGATGGTGGCGACCCGCCGATCACCGCGGCCGGTTTGTTCGAGTGCGGTTGCCACTTCGCGCCGGCCATTGGGCGTGGTGACGGTCGCGCCAATCGCCCAGCTCGCGGCTGCAGGCCCCAGAAACTCCGCGAGCAAGGCGCGTCGGAGGCCGCGGCCCGGTGCCAGCAGCGAAATCGCTTCCAAGAGATTGGTTTTGCCGATGCCGTTGGCACCGATCACCGCGACATTGCGGCCGTCGAGGGTGAGATCCAGACGCGCGTGGTTGCGGAACCCCGCGATTGAAATCCGCTCGAGCCGGGGACAGCGCTCTGCCGTCACACCCGCATCGGCATCAGCACGAACACGGCGTCCGGATCTGCCGCATCGACCACCACGGTGGGGGCAGCGGCGTCGGCCATCAGGAACTTCGCCTCATCGCCTTCGATCTGCTGGGTGATATCCAGCAGATAGCGGGAGTTGAAGCCGATTTCGATCGGGCCCGCCCCGTAGTTCACCTCAACTTCGTCGGTCGCCGAGCCCGCATCGGGGCTGGTGGCCGACAAGGTGAGGGTGTTGCGCGAGACCGCCAACTTCACCGCCCGGCTCTTTTCCGTGGAGATCGTGGCGACCCGGTCGACCGCGGCGGAGAAGGCCTTGACCGGCACTTCCATCACCTTGTCGTTGCCCGAGGGGATCACGCGCTCATAGTCCGGAAACGTGCCGTCGATCAGCTTGGAGGTCAGCACCACCGCACCAAAGCCAAAGCGCACCCGGGTTTCGGACAAGGAGACCGCGATCGGGCCTTCGACTTCTTCGATCAGCTTGCGCAGTTCCGCCACAGTCTTGCGCGGCACGATGATGCCGGGCATGCCAAGCGCCCCTTCCGGCTGATCCTGCTCGACGCGGGCCAAGCGGTGACCGTCGGTCGCCACCGCGCGCAAGACCGGCCGGTCGCCGTTGCGGGTCGCGTGCAGGAAGATGCCGTTGAGGTAGTAGCGGGTTTCTTCGGTCGAGATCGCAAAGCGGGTGCGATCGATCAGCCGCTTCAGTTCGGTTGCGGTCAGCTCGAAGCTAAAGGGCAGCGTGTCGCCCGAAATCGCTGGGAAGTCCGCGACCGCGAGTGCTGGCAGGGTGAAGTTCGACCGACCCGCGCGCACGACCAAGCGTTCCTTGTCGCCGCCGCCATCGAGTTCGACATCCGCCCCATCAGGCAGCTTGCGAACGATGTCGTAGAGCGTGTGCGCCGGTGCGGTGGCCGATCCCGGCACATGCACGGTCGCGGTCGCCCGTTCGACAATGTCGATGTCCATATCCGTTGCGGTCATCCCAAGGGAGGTGCCCTCGGCGTGCAGCAGCACGTTCGAGAGGATTGGGATGGTGTTGCGCCGCTCGACCACGCTTTGCACGTGGGTCAGGCTTTTCAACAGGGCGGAGCGTTCGATCGTGAGCTTCATCGCGCGGATCCGGTCGCAGCACGGGCACAACCGGCGCCCGCGGGACTTGAGGGTTTACAAGGTTCGCTGTGTGGCCTGCAAGCCTCAGCCGCCGAGCATGCGGCGCAACAGTTCAACATCTTCGGCCAGAGCCGTCTCAATGGCGGTCAATTCCTCGATTTTCCGCACCGCGTGCATCACCGTGGTGTGATCGCGACCGCCGAACTTGCGGCCGATTTCCGGCAGGGAGCGCGTGGTCAGCTGCTTGGCCAAGTACATCGCGACCTGGCGCGGCCGGGCGACGGCGCGGGCCCGCCTGGCACTGCTCATGTCGGAATGGCGGATGCCGTAGTGTTCGCAGACTTTCTTTTGGATTTCCTCAATCGTCACCCGCCGATCGTTGGCGCGCAGCACGTCTTGCAGCACGTCGAGGGCGACCTCGACGGTGATTGCGCGGCCGACCAACTTCGCGTGCGCAGTCAGACGGGTTAGTGCCCCTTCCAATTCGCGGACATTGCTTTGGATCTTGTGGGCGAGGAACTCCAGCACCTTTTGGGGAATCGTCACCCCTTGCTGTTCCATCTTGCTCTGCAAGATGCCCAGACGCAGCTCATAGGTCGTCGGGTGCAGATCCGCGACCAAGCCCCAGCCGAGGCGCGAGCGCAGGCGTTCTTCCAAGCCTTCAAGGTCGGAGGGCGACTTGTCGGCCGAGATGATCACCTGGCGGCGCTGGTCCACCAGCGCGTTGAAGGTGTGGAAGAATTCTTCCTGGGTCGAATCTTTGCCGGAGATGAACTGCACGTCGTCAATCATCAGCACGTCGACGGAGCGGAACTGGTTCTTGAACTCGATGGTGTTCTTGAAGCGCAGCGCGCGCACGAACTGGTACATGAACTTTTCAGCCGACATGTAGACGACCCGACGGCTGGGATCGCGGCGGCGGATTTCCCAGGCGATCGCGTGCATCAAGTGGGTCTTGCCAAGCCCAACCCCGCCGTAGAGAAACAGCGGATTGTACTCCGCCGTCGGGTGCTCCGCGACCCGGCGGGCGGCGGCGAAGGCCAGTTCGTTCGGCTTGCCGACGACGAAATCTTGAAACGTGAAGCGCGGGTCCAACTGGCCGGCAAAGGCGGCTTCGGCCGCGGCTTCGCTGCTCAAGGTCGGTTCGGTGTCTTCGACCGGTGGGCGCACGATGGCCGGTGCCACCGCCTCGACCGGGCGGACGCTGCGGGCCGGTACGACGACGATGTCGATGCCGCGCACGGTTGGGTTCTCACCAGTCCACAGGCAGCGCAGGCGATCGGCGTAGTGGCGGTTGACCCAGTCGCGCATGAAGCGGGTCGGCAGTGCCATCTGCACCGCGCCGTCGCGCACACCTTCCAACACGATCGGGTGCAGCCAGCTGTGGAACGCCGCTTCGCCCACTTCTTGTCGCAAGCGGCCGCGGACACGCTGCCATTGCTGCGACAGGATCGGCTCGGCTTGTGCGGCAATTCGGCCCTCAGGCACGGCGTGTTCCGCCATCCCGACACTCCCCCCGATACATTTATCTTGACGATCGGCATGCCAATAGAGGCGTGCCATGCGATGCGGAGCGGCGGGTTGCCTGCCCAGCGTAATCAGTATCGGGAGCTATATCTGCTCTGGTCTAGCGACCAGAAGCCCTCCTTCGGGAAAATCGTAAGCAGAGCCGCAATCAAACTGTCGCTGATTGTGTGCGTGTGCTGAAGCCAATCTACCCATGGAGCCACCCGTTATTAACCAAAGCGCAGTCTGCCGGAGGTTTTTTTCCGTTTTCTTCCAAGAAGACTAACTTCCTGGCTGCGGGTTCCGAGTTTAGCTCTGGCCCTGGGACGAGTCCAGTGAACGAATCACCATGGTCGAAAAAAAGGTGCTTGATTCGCCGGCTGCTTCCGAGTCCATCCAGCGGCCCCAATCGCGGGGTTAGCGGCAACAGAAAAACCCCCGCGGTGTCACCACCGCGAGGGTTTTTGATTAACTCTAGTCTGTCACAAAACTGTTACAGCGACTTGATCGCCTTCGACAGGCGCGACAGCTTGCGCGACACCGTGTTGCGATGCAGGACGCCCTTGGTCACGCCACGCATCATTTCGGGCTGAGCAGCCAGAAACGCTGCCTGGGCGTTCGGCTTGTCGCCGGCTTCGATCGCCAGTTCCACCTTCTTCACGAAGGTGCGGATGCGCGAGACGCGCATGCGATTGACGAGGGTACGGCGTTCAGTCTGACGGATGCGCTTTTTTGCAGAGGCGTGATGAGCCATGATCTTCTCTCGAACTCGCGGAGGCGAGGCTTATAGGCGAACCGCAGGCCCTGGGTCAAGCGGGCGTCGCACGATTTGTCGCGAAAACCATCCAGGTGGTGCCACCGCGACCGTGCTGGCCGCCGCGCTGATCGCCAAGGGCACCAGGTACAGCAAGGGAATGAGCGCGCTGTTGCGGCCCGCGAGGTTGGTAAGCCCAATCGCCAGCGCCTGCAAGGCCACCACGACAATCACTGCGCCCAGCACCCGCAACGTCTGCCCGCGGCGGGAGAACGACCCCGACAGCAGCGCTGCGAGGGCCACCAGCGTGAAGGCAAACGCGTAGAGCGGGGTTGCGAGCCGGCTGTGCCCTTCGGCCAAGAACACCCGGCGCGTGCGGGTATCGACGATGTCGGCGGGGTCGAGCAACTCCCACAAGAACCGTTCCGTCGCGTCGCGCTGGCGCAAGCCAACCGCGACGTTCGCCGCCGCATCCAAGGTGATCGTGTAGCGATCGAAAAACAGGAACGAGACCCGGCCATCGCGCCGGTCCAGTTCCTGGCGATTGCCGTTGAGCATCACAATGCGCGGCCCCTCGGGCGAGGAGGCAAGTGCGCCACTTTCCGCGATCAGGGTGACGACCCGGTCGCGGTCGCGGCTGTCGTGCACCATCAAACCCAGCAAGTCGCCATTGGGCGACTGTTCGCGCACGAAAATCACCGTGCGATCGTCGATCGGCGTGAACACGCCTTCTTGGATCAGCACGGAGGCGAACGAATTGCGGATCTGCCATTGCAGATCCTTGAACTTGCCGTAGGCGTTCGGCAGCACATAGAGGTTCAGCGCCCAGCCAACCCCGGCGACCAACAGGGCCAGCACCAGGGCCGGCGCCATCAAGCGTCCAGGGCCAATGCCAGCAGCGCGCAACACCACGAGCTCGCTGTCGCCGTGCAGCTTGTTGTAGGTGAACAGCACGGAAGCAAAGCAGGAAATCGGCACGATTGCAGACAAGAACAGCGGCATAGTCAAGGCCGCGATCTGCAAGAAGGTCGAGATCGGCAGGCCGCGGTTGACGATCCAGTCGATGAAGCGCAGCGACTGGGTCAGCCAAATCGCAAGCCCAAGTGAGGCGGCGACAACCACCGTTGCCACCGCCGCTTGCACAAACACGTACCGAAAGACCTGTCCGAACCCCATCAGGCGTGTTTGTAGTCCGCTTTGCGCTTCTCAGCAAAAGCGTTCATGCCTTCTTTCTGGTCGGACGTCGCGAAGGTCGAATGGAAGAGGCGCCGCTCGAAGTGCACACCTTCGGCCAAGGTGGTCTCGTAGGCCTTGTTCACGGCCTCCTTGGCCATGGCGACGATCGGGCGGGAGAAGCCTGCGATCTTCTCCGCCGTCTCGAGCGCCTTCTCCAGCAATTCGGCGGCCGGGTAGACTTTGGCGACCAGGCCGATGCGTTCGGCTTCTTCGGCACCGATCATCTCGCCGGTCAGCACCATGTGCATGGCCTTCGACTTGCCGACAAAGCGGGTCAAGCGCTGGGTCCCGCCGGCGCCTGGGATGGTGCCGATCGTCACTTCCGGCTGGCCGAACTTCGCCGTGTCGGCCGCCAGGATCATGTCGCACATCATCGCCAGTTCGCAGCCACCGCCGAGCGCGAAGCCGGCAACAGCAGCGATGATTGGCTTGCGCACGCGGGTTGCGTGTTCCCAATCCCGGGTGATGAAGTTGGCCGCGAACACGTCCGCGAAGGTGAAGTCCTTCATTTCTTTGATGTCGGCGCCGGCGGCAAACGCGCGCTCTGACCCGGTCAGCACGATCGCACCGACGGCCGGATCGGCATCGAGCACGGCGACCGCGCGGCCAAGTTCCTGCATCAGCTGCGCGCACAGCGCGTTCAGCGCCTTCGGCCGATTGAGCTGGATCAGACCGACCGCACCGCGGTGCTCAACAGTCAGCATTTCGTAGGACATCGGCGTGTGCTCCAGGGGATGGGTTAAGGGCTTGGCAGCAACGTAAAGCGGACGGCGGCGCCATTGGCGCTGTCGCTCGCGTCAATCGAGAGGCGTTCGCCTTCCCGGCGGAACACGCGCGCACCCTCCGCAGTCCAGCCAAGGGCGGGCAGGGTGCGGCGGTAGAAATCCAGCACTGCATCGGCCCGCATGGCCCCGCGGGCATAGACCGTGACAACCCGGCCGGCCGCACTGTCGAATGCGATCGACGGGCCGGGGTTGACCGTCAACCCCGCCATCAGCGGCACATCTTCCGTGCCGACGACGTAGCGTTGGGCCGCAGCCGGGGCAGCGAGCAGGACAAGGGCAGCAAAGAGGAACGCGCGGATCATGGTGCCCCGTTCTGCCCTAGCGTTGGCGCTTGGCGCAATAGAAGGTCGATCGATTGGATTGCACAATGCGTTCCACCTTCGTCTCGCAGTCACAGCCGGGGCAGCCCTCGCCCTCCCGGCCATAGACCGCCCAGGAGTGCTGGAAGTAGCCAAGCTCGCCCGAAGGCTGGACATGATCGCTGAAGGAGGAGCCGCCGGCGGCAATCGCTTTGGTCAGCACCGTGACGATCGCCTTCACTAAGGCCGCCGCCTCGCGCCGGGTCAGGGTTGATGCGATCCGGGTCGGCATGATCCGGGCGTGGTGAAGCGCTTCCGACACATAGATGTTACCGAGGCCCGCCACCACGCCCTGGTCCAGCAGCACGGCCTTGATCGGGCTGCGCTTGGCCGATGATGCGCTGTGCAGCACCGCAGCCGTGAAGGCGCTGCAATCCAGCGGCTCGGGCCCGAGGGCTGCGAGCCACTTGTGCTGGTCCAAGGTGGACAGGGTTGCCAGATCAATCATGCCGAACCGGCGCGGGTCGATGAAGCGCAGCACCGTGCCGTCGTCGACGTGGAAGACGATGTGATCGTGCGGCCCGATCTGGTTGGGCAGGCCCGGCGTGATGACGATCCGCCCCGACATGCCGAGGTGGCCGAGCATCACCGTCTGGTCGTCAAGCGCGACCTGGATGTACTTCGCGCGCCGCCACACCCGCTCGACCCGCCGGCCAGTCAGGCGGGCGGTGAGATCGGTCGGCAAGGGGAAGCGCAAGTCCGGGCGGTTGACGTCGACACGCGTCAGCCGGCGGCCCTCCAGCGCAATGGCGAGGCCCCGGCACACGGTTTCGACTTCCGGCAATTCAGGCATCAGCCGACCATTGCCGGAGCGCACCGGCCCGCGCAAGACCCCTTGGGCGTGCGCGACCGTTGCCGGGCTCGCGGGCGCCATGCCATGGTCGGTCCATGATCGAGCGCACCCACGACGTCAAGCTGATGGTTGGTCCGAACGGCGAAGTGATCCTGCCGGCCGATGCGCTGGAACGCCTCGGCCTCGATGATGGCGGGGGTGTCGTGTTCCTCACCTTCGGCGACGAGGGCGCGCGCCTCGAAACCTTGGGTCAGCGCATGGCGATGGTGGCGCGGGTGATCGGCGCAGGCCCGTCCAGCACCGAGCTGTTGCGCCAGCGCCGCCAAGCCGCCGCCCAGCAGGAACGAGACCGGCGGGGAGCCTTGGCATGACCCAGATCGTGTTCGACACCAGCGCATTGCTGCAGCTGATGGACCAGGGCAGCGGCGATCCGCGCCTGGCCGACGCCATGATCTCGGCGGTGGCTGCCGCCGAAGCGCTTGAAGTGCTGATCAGCCGCGGCGTCAGCCTGCCGGAGGCGATGGCCGCGGTGATGACCACCGGCGTCCACATCGTCGACTACAGCTACGAACACGCAACCGCCCAAAGCCGCCTGTTCGCCCAAGCCCCCGATGCGCCGTATTCAGCAGCAGAGCGGGCAGGTTTGGCACTCGCCCTCGTGTTGGATGCGACGGTGGTGACGGCGGACCCAAACCTGCTGGCCGCCGCAAGCCTCGGCGTGAAAGTGGCGCCGCTGTAGGCTTAGGTCGACCAGCAGACTTCGCGGGTGAGTTGTCTATTTCTCGCGGAAGTGATGGTTGTTCAAGCACGGTGGGAATGTGCTGCCCTTCTGCACATGTTTGTCGTTCTGATTGCCTGCGTAGATGCCGGTTGCGTCGTTGTATTGTCCGTAGGTGCCGGTCTTTTCACACGTTTGGCCTGACCAATACTTCTTCATCCTCGTTGCTCCCGATGAGTTGGGCCACCAGACTTAGTCGCGACCATGGAGCAAAACAATTATACTACAGATAAAAAATAAATACCAAAAGTGGTGCGACGCCAGACGCATTGACGGCACCACCCCCGAGCCCCGACTGTCGGGGCGCCATGACCACACCCACCGCCGCCGAAACCTGGTTCGGCTTTCGCCGCGTCGATGCCGCTGAGAAGCCGAGCTTGGTGCGCGGCGTGTTCGACAGTGTTGCCAGCCGGTACGATCTGATGAACGACCTGATGTCCGGCGGCGTGCACCGGCTGTGGAAAGACGGCATGGTCGGCTGGCTGAACCCGCGCGGGCACAGCGTGCACCTCGACGTCGCGGGGGGCACCGGTGACATCGCCTTTCGCATCGCGCGCGCGGCACCCGTGAAGACCGTGCTGGTGTGCGATCTGACCCCGGCGATGCTGGAGGTGGGCCGCGACCGGGCGCTTGATGGCAAGCTTGCGGGTGACCTCAATC
>JAAFHH010000093.1 GCA_013297545.1 Alphaproteobacteria bacterium | reverse complement strand
CGATGTCGTCGGCACCGCCTCGCGGATCTGCTCAGCCGCGCGTTCCACCTCCACCTTCGCCTTGCGCCAGCCGACGCGCGCGCCGCTGACCAGGGCGCGCCAGCCGCGGACCACGCCGATCGCGCCATCGACACCGGCATCGCGCCATTCGCGCGGGCTGAAGCCGAGGGTGAAGACGAGCAACACCCCCGCCAACGCCGCAGCCGCGAGGCCAAGGGTGCCGGTGGACACACCCCCAAGAACGGGGCCGAGGGGTTCCAGATGCACGAACAGCATGCGGCCGGCAGCACCCCCTGGCCCGCCCGGCAGCTCGGGAATGCTATCGAGCGGGACCGCACCAAACGCCAGCGACGCCGCTATCAAGGTCGCCGGGAACAGCGCCAAGCGCAGCGCTGGCCGGGTCAAACCCCGCTGGACGAACAGCCGCCAGCCCCACGCGACCAGGATCGCCACGCCAACCAGATAGCCCCAGCCGAATGCTTGAATGCCGACATCCGTGACACTCGCGCCGAACGGGCCCATCAGGTTTTTGACCGGCCCCGGTGCCGCGCGCAGCGGCGATGGGTCGACCGGGTGGTAGGACAGCCACCCCAGCAGCAACGCGGTCGCGAGCACCAACAGCGAGAGGCCCGCCGCCTCGCCAATCCGGCGGCGGATCGCGATCCACGCACCAGGCGGCAACAGACCGGGGCGGGCGCGCCGCGCGGTCGCCATGGCTACAGCACCTCCGCGATGCGGCGCAGGGCTTCCGCCGTGATCGGCCGCGGGTGGATCATGGCGACGCGAATGTAGGGATCACCGTGGTTGGTGCCATCGGGTGCCGGGGCCGTCAGGTAGCCACCGGGCAGCACGCGCACCGCGGCTTCGCGCCAGAGCTTGAGTGCTGCCGCCTCGCCGTCCCCCACATCCAACCACAAGAAGAACCCACCGGGTGGGCGGTAGAAGCCGAAGCGGTTGCCGAGCACGCGTTCGGCTTCATCGAACAGGCCGCGGTAGAAATCGCGGGTCGGTGGCACGTGGCTTTCCTCGCGCCAGAGGGCGGCGGAGGCTGCCTGCACCGGGCCTGGCACGCCAGCACCACCATATTCGACCACCTGCAAGTGGCGCTTGATGATCTCCGGGCTGCCGGCGATGAAGCCGGAGCGCAGGCCGGGTGCGGACGATCGTTTCGACAGCGAATGGAGGACCACGACATTGGCGATGCTGCCGGTCGCGGCTGCGACCTCAAGACCACCGACCGGCGGCGTCTGGTCGTAGATCTCCGCATAGCACTCATCGATCGCCAACACGAAGTCGTAGCGCCGGGCGAGCGCGATCGCGCGTTCCAGATACTCCCGCGATGCGACCGCACCCTGCGGGTTCGAGGGGCTGCACAAGAAGAACAGCGCGGTGCCCTGGAGGGTCGCTTCCGGGATCGCATCAAGGTCCGGCAGAAAACCCGTCTCGCGCGTGGCATCCAGGAACACCGGATCGCCGCCGGTGATGACAGAAGACGCCCGGTAGACGTGGTAGAATGGGTTCGGCAGCAAGATGGCCGGGCGCGCGCCGTGCTTCTGCTCCGGCACGACCGCGAGTGCGAGCATGAACAGACCTTCACGGCTGCCGGGTGCCGGCACGATCTGGCGTTCGCCAATAAAGCCGGCTGGCAAATTGTAGCGGCGGGTGAGCCACTCGACGCAGGCTTGGCGGAAATCGACCGTGCCTTCGGTCGGCGGATAGTCGCCCCACAGCGCTGATTCGCGGGCCAGGATGCCGGGCACGAACGCCGGTGGACCCAGCGTCGGATCGCCGGCCGTCAGGCGCAGCGGCTCTAGCCCGGCTGCCGGCGGATAGGGCGCCAACAGGTCCGCCAATCGGCGGAACGGGTTGTAGCCAAGGCGAGCATGACGGTCCTGGGACATGGGGTCGCTCCTGCGAATCTCCCAAGCGTTATAACCGCTTCTGCCCGAATCTTCACGCGGGAAATAAGCTTGTCAGTCCGCGGTCCAACCGCCATCGACCAGGAGGCAGGTGCCGGTGATCAGCGCAGACGCGTCGGAGGCCAGAAACACCACAGCCCCCATGATGTCTTCGATCTCGCCAATGCGCGGCAGTTTGATCTTGGACTGGATCCACGCCAATCGTTCCGGATTGGCAAAGGTCGGCGCGGTGAGTGCCGTGCGGATGAAGGTTGGCCCGATCGTGTTGACCCGAATGCGGTGCGGTCCCCATTCGATCGCCATCGCCTTGGTCATGCCTTCCAGCGCGTGCTTGGAGGCGGAATAGACCGCCCGGTCGATGCCACCGACCACACCCATCTGGGACGAAATCGAAATGATCGAGCCGCCGGCCCCCGTGCCGATCATCGCCTTGGCGGCTGCTTGGGCGGCGAAGTAGGCACCGCGGATATTGACCGCCATCACGGCGTCGAAGTCCGGCAAGGTGGTGTCGAGCGACGGGCCGTGGCGGGCGAGACCCGCGCTGTTGACCATCACGTCGAGGGGCCCGAGGCCCGCCAACACCGCCGTCAGGCCCGGCACATCGGCGATGTCCGCCACCAGCGCCTCTGCTGAGTGGCCGGCCTTCTTTAGCGCCGTCACCAGCTCGTCCAGATCACTGGCACTGCGGGCGACGCAGACCGTGTGGGCTCCCGCCTCCGCCAACGCAACTGCGGCCCCGAGGCCGATGCCGCGCGAGGCCCCCAACACGACAGCCCGGCGGCCATCGAGGCGAAACGACGGTGTGTGCGGCAGGATCACTCGGCGCTGGCTCCATACGGGATGTTGCGGCCGCCATAGCGCCGCACCCGCACGTTAGCCTGTTCTGCGTGCGCGACAAACCCTTCGAGCATGCAGAGCCTGGAACAATATTCGCCGACCATGGCAGACGCCGCATCGGTCAGCACACGCTGATAGGTGTGGGTTTTCAGGAACTTGCCGACCCACAGGCCACCGGTGTAGCGCCCCGCGCGCTTGGTCGGCAGCGTGTGGTTGGTGCCGATCACCTTGTCGCCGTAGGAGACGTTGGTCCGGGGCCCCAAGAACAGCGCGCCGTAGTCCACCATGTGTTCGAGGAACCAATCATCCCGGTCCGTCATCACTTGGACGTGTTCGGACGCGATCAGATTGGCCTCCGCCAACATCTCCTCATAGGTGTCGCACAGGATCACTTCGCCGTAGTCGCACCAGGCCTGTCCGGCGATTTCCGCGGTTGGCAGGATGGTCAGCAAGCGATCCACCTCCGCCATCGTGCTGCGGGCGAGACGTTCGGAATTGGTGATCAGCACGGCCGGCGAATTGACGCCGTGTTCGGCTTGACCCAACAGATCGGTCGCGCACAGCTCACCATCCACCGTGTCGTCCGCGATCACCATGGTTTCGGTTGGCCCCGCGAACAGATCGATGCCGACACGACCGAACAGTTGTCGTTTGGCTTCTGCAACATAGGCGTTGCCGGGGCCGACCAGCATCGCGACTGGCTGGATGGTTTCGGTACCGATCGCCATCGCACCAACCGCCTGGATGCCGCCGAGGCAGTAGATCTCGTCCGCCCCCGCCAGGTGCATGGCGGCGACGATCGCCGGGTGCGGCATTGGGCCGTCTGCCGTGTGGTGTGGCGGGGCTGCAGCCACGATGCGCTTCACGCCGGCCACCTTCGCCGTCACCACCCCCATGTGGGCGGAGGCGATCAGCGGGTACTTGCCGCCGGGGACATAGCAGCCGACGGACTGCACCGGGATGTTCTTGTGGCCGAGGATAACGCCCGGCAGGGTTTCGACCTCCAGATCCGTCATGCACGCGCGCTGATGCTGCGCAAAGTTGCGCACCTGCGCCTGGGCGAAACGGATGTCATCGAGATCGCGCGGGCGCACGGCGGCGATTGCGCGTTCGATATCGGCTGGCGACAGCCGAAAGCTCGGCGGCGAATAGCGATCGAAGCTCTCGGAAAACCGCCGGACCGCGGCGTCGCCATCGCGGGCGATTTGCGCCAGCGCATCTTCGACGATGGCGCGGACTTTGGCGTCATCCTCCGCCCGGTCGGCTTGGCTGCGGGCGGTTTTCAAGCGGCGGATCATCGGTGCCTCATTTGTCGTGGTCGGGCCGCGGCGGCGTGCGCTCGCCCCGGTCATAGGCTTCCCAGCCTTCACCCTGGAACGGGTCGTGGCCGAGTTGGCGCAGCACGTGGGGGAAGTCGACCATCACCCAGTTGTCGACGATCTTGCCGTCGACGACCTTCCAGAAATCCATGTAGCGGATCTCGACCCGTTTGCCGGTGGGTGCGATGCCCATGAATGGTCCGGTGTGGATCGCGTGTTGCGCGCCAAAGCTCGCTGCCCACTCCCCCGAGTAAATCCGCGCCTCGTCCACCGCGACCTTGTCGGAAAACGCGGCCTGGAACGGGCGCTGCCAATTGTCTTGGAATTCCGTGAGGCCCGTCTTGGTGCCGCAGCCGGCGTTGCCCATCCAGCGAAACGCCTCGTGGAAGTACTTGGTCATGCCATTGATTTCATGGCGATTGAGGCCGGCGATCATGCCGTCGATCACGGCTTTGGTGGCCGCTGTCTGGCTCAAATCATTGTCGCGGGTCAGTTCTGGCTCCTCGCTCATCCCTTGACCGCCCCTTGAGTTAAGCCCGAGACGATTTGCTTTTGGAACACCATCACCAACAAGAACAACGGCGCGGTGATCGAGACTGCGGCCGCAATCGCCTCGATCTGATCAGACGCGCGGGTGTCGCGGTTGAGGAAGGAGGAGATGGCGGGGACCATCGTCTGCGACTGGGCGTCCAACAACAGCGCCGTGACCAGATAGTCGTTGTAGGCGAGCAGGAAGGAAAACAGGCCGGTGGTGATCACACCGGGCCACATCACCGGCATGATCACGCGCACGAACGCACCGAAGTGCGAACAGCCATCGACCCGTGCGGCCTCATCCAGCTCAGACGGGATGTTCTGGAAGAAGGATCGCATCATCCAGATCGTGAATGGCTGGTTGATCGAAACCAGCACGATGATGATCGCGAGCGGTTGGCCGTAGAGCGAGGGCGCGTTCGGCGAGAACAGGCTGAGGAACCAGCCGATCACCGGCGCCTGCCACAGCGGTTCCAACAACTCGCGCGAGCCCAAGAATGCTGGCACATAGCCGGTCACCAGCACGGAGTGCGGCAAGGCCCGGAACACCAACGCGATCACGAGGAGCCAGAACGCGAGGTTGCTGCCCGAACGCGCTAGGCCATACCCAGCCAGCGTGCCAACCGTCAGCGAGATCAACACCACGCCGAATGTCACGATCATCGAGTTGAAGAAGTTCTGGTAAAACTCGTGCTGGATCCAAACCGCGCGGTAGTGATCGAGGGTAAGGCCAATCCAGGGTTCCGCCAGCACCGAGACACCCGGGATCGCCCCCGCGACACCTTCCAAGATCCGCACGAAGGCCGGCACCGCCAGCCACACCATCGCTGCCAGCAGCACGCTGTAGATCAGCGTCGCTGCGATCCAGCCGAGCCAGCGTGGGGTCATCAGGCCCGCCGCCAAGGCGCCATGGCGCACCGCCACCCGATAGGCGAGCACCGGCACGGCCAGCCAGATGATCAACGCTAGCGGCGAAATGCCGCCGGACAAGCGCCGAGTCGCGGGGCCAATCAGCACCGTCCACGGGTTGGCCGCCAGCGCATCAACCGGTGCGCGAAACGACATCACGGTGATCCACAAGAGCGGGAACAGCGCCACCACCACCCAGACCGTCAGGAATGCGGCGATGGTGAGCTTCAGCGCCAGCGGCGGGGCAAGGGTGCGGGTATCGGCCATCTGTGTCTGCCCCGCTAGCGCTTGCGCCGGTGATCGCGCCAGGTGCGCATCAACAGCGGGATCAACAGGATGATGATGCCAACCATGGTCAGCATCGAAGAGGCGGACGCCCGGCTGATCGACCGGTTGCCGGTTTCATCGGGCATCAAGAAACTGAATGTGAGCCACTGCAGCGAGATGCGGTGCGCTTGGCTGGAAAAGCCAATCACCTCCTCAAACACACGGTAGCTGTCCATCAGGTGGATCAGGGCCACGAACACAATCAGCGGCATCAAGTGCGGGATGACGACGTAGCGCAGCCGTTCGGTGCGCGAGGCACCATCGATGATGGCACTTTCGAGCGTGTCTTGGTCGACCGTCTGCAAGGCTGCATAGAACACCACGAAGGCGAACGGGGCGACGTGCCAAACCCGGTAGAACAGCATCAAGATCTCGATGGTCCAGCCTTCGGCGAACAGCGCGATGTCGCGCTGCAAAATCGCCTCCAACGCCGCGGTCAGAATACCGTCGCCAATGAACAACCAGCGGATCGCGAGTGCGCCGATCACCGGCGTGATGATAAACGGCAACAGCGATGCGAAGATCAGCACGCCGCGCAATCGTTTCGCTGCTGCATCAACGGCCAGCGCAATCGCGAGGCCCAATCCAATCACCAGCGGCAAGGTGATCAGCGTGAAGGTAAGCGTAAAGCGCAGCGCCTTGTAGAAATCGATGGTCAGCAGCCGCTCAAACCCACCGCCACCCGGCGCGAAGGCCGCCGCCACAGCGTCTGGCTGCAGCAGCAAGCGGTAGGCTTCAAAGCCAACAAACACGGTTTCGGTTTCAACCCCACCGCCGGGCTTCTGCTTCGGCCGGCTGCGGGCCTCGGTGGTGCACACCGGGGCCAAGAACCCCGGTGTGCAGTTTTCCACCGTCGTGGTCTCAAACACTTGCCTGGTCACATAGAAGCTTTGCACCAACACCGACACCAACGGACCGGCGATGAACAAGATCATCAACACGACCGAGGGGGCGACGAACGCAGCGAAGGTGCCCGGCTTCATGGCGACTACCGCACCAAGCCGGCTTCGCGGGCCTTAACGAGGTAGGAGGCTTCAATGTCCGCCAAGGTCTGCGTGGCATCGCGGCGACCAGTCATGAAGTCCGCGATCTTCTCGCCAATCGCGGCGTGCATCAGGCCCATGACCGTGGTCGACGGATAGTTCGGCGCACCACCCATCGCGGACTGGATCGCGCCTTCCGCCAACCGGTTCGGCTGGTAGCCCTTGATCAGCCACACGGCAGCGGCGTTGTTCGCGCGCACCATTTCCTCATCGATGCCTTCCATGGCGACGCGGAATGCGGCGTCGGCCTGGGCATCGGGAATGTTGCGGGCGACCACGAAGCCATCCCACCACAGCGTGGTGGCGGGCTTGCCGCCGGCCATGGCGATTGGTGCCGCCGCCATCGCGACCTTGCCGACCACTTGGCTTTCGGCCGGATTGTCGAGCGCGCCGGCCCGGCTTGCCCACAGGTTCGCCATCGCGATGCGGCCTTGCTGGAAGGACCGCTGCACGGCGGTCGAGTCCGCGGCCAGGTATTCCGGATCCATGTAGGTGCTCAGACGCTTCAGCATCTCAAGCGCACGCACGCCGGCCGGGCCATTCACCGCCGGGGTGTTGTTGGCATTGGTGAAGCTGCCGCCAAAGCCCAGGAACATGTTGTTGAATTCCTGCGCCAAGTCCCAGCCGGCCTTGAAGGTGCCGCCAAGCGGGTGTTGCATCTTGCCCGACGCGCGGATGCGCTCAGCCGCGGCCAACACTTCGTCATAGGTCTTCGGCGGCTGAATGCCGAGTTCTTGCAGAATGTCCGACCGGTACATGAAGTGTTGGGCGTTGACCATCATGGCGACAGCCATGATCCGACCATCGATGCGGATCAGCTGGTTCGGCGTCAGGTTTTGGCCGTACTTCGCAACCAAGTCATCGAGCGGGCGGATCGTGCCGGCGTTCAACAGCGGCGTCAGCGTGCCGTTTGCAACCCCACCCAGCTGGTAGAGGGCCGGATTGGCCGCAAACGCATCCGGCTGCTTGCGGCGGAATTCTTGGTCGAGTTCGGCTTGGACATTGCCGCATTCCGCCATCGCCGCGGTCACAGCCTTCCAGGCATCAAAGGCGGCCGTCAGGCTTTTGATCGGCACGTCGTTGCGAAACGCGCAGGCGGCATACGCCGGACCGGCGAGCGCGGTCGAGACGAGGGCAGCGGCAAGGATAGTCTTCAACATCGGCATCCCCTTTTGCTGGTGAGTTTTTAAGATAAACGCAAGCCCGTGCCCGCGTCGAACAAGTGGCAGATCTCCGGACGCACCGTGAACGCAACCGCGTCGCCAATCTCTGCCCGGAACGATTTCGCCCCTTTGACCGCGACCAGGGCGGTGCCAGAGCGCACGCTGACCAAGGTGGCATCGCCCAACAGCTCGATCGCGTAGATCGGTGCGGCGACGGCGCCAGGGCCTTGCGTGATCGCCGCATCCTCCGCGCGAAAGCCAAGGGTGACCGGCCCGTTGATCGAACTCGCCAGTCCCTCGATCCGCACATTGGGGGCGGTGAACACACCACCCTCTAGGCGACCGTCGATTAGGTTCATGGCGGGTGAGCCGATGAAGCCGGCGACAAACGTGTTGGCCGGCCGGTCGTAGATCTCAATCGGTGAGCCGACCTGCTGGAAGGCGCCGCGGTTCATCACCACAACGCGGTCCGCCAAGGTCATCGCCTCGATCTGGTCGTGCGTGACGTAAACCGTGGTCACCTTCAACTCGTGCTGCAGGTTCTTGATTTGGGCGCGAGTCGAGACCCGCAGCTTGGCATCGAGGTTGGACAAAGGTTCGTCCATCAAGAACACCGCCGGTTCGCGCACAATGGCGCGGGCCAAAGCGACGCGCTGACGCTGCCCGCCGGAGAGTTCCTTCGGCCGGCGTTCCAGCAGTGCGCCCAGCTCCACCATCGCCGCGGCCTTGCGCACCCTGGCATCGTGGGTTGCCGGATCGACTTTGCGCACCTTCAAGGGAAAGCGGATGTTTTCGTAGACCGTCAGATTCGGATACAGGCCATAGTTCTGGAACACCATCGCGACATCGCGATCCTTTGGTTCCAAATCATCGACCCGGCGATCACCGATCCAGATTTGCCCCTCGCTTGGGTCTTCAAGCCCTGCGATCATGCGCATCGTCGTGGTCTTGCCGCAGCCGGATGGGCCCAGCAGCACCAGAAATTCCCGGTCAGCGATGGTGAGGTCGATCGACTGCACGCCGACGAAGTCACCCCACCGCTTCGTGACACCCTTAAGGGCCACTTGCACCATGCCGGATTGTCCCCCCCCAACTGCCGACGGTGCGGCAGTTTGGTGAGACTGCCACGGCTTGAATACGTATGCAACAGCTGTTGACTGTGGTCAGACTGCGGGCGGTTTGTTACCCGTGAGAGGCCGATGACCGAGACCATCCACCTGGCGAACAAGCGCCATATCGCCCAATCGCTGGCCGCCGTGGCGGAGGCGACCCAAGCCACCCTATCCGCCCGGCTGGCCGACGCCTACCACCCGAACGCCACCTGCCGCGGCTCCC
>JAAFHH010000092.1:6454-9413 GCA_013297545.1 Alphaproteobacteria bacterium | reverse complement strand
TTCGCTGGATCGAAGCGGTTGAACGCCGTCACGTTGGCAAAGCCGAAGGTGAGCGTGCCACGCCGCGGGCGCAGACCCATCTCAAGGGCGGTCTTCACCGCCCAGGCGCCGCAGATCTCGTTGCCGTGAGTCAGCGCCATCACCATCACCGCCGGCCCTGGTTCAGAGCTGGCGAAGGAATGGATGTAGGGCACGCCGGTGTTGCCAGCCTCGAAGGCGGAGATGTCGGGCGCCAGGAGGTCCACAGACACGGGATAGGGGGTGCTCATCGGGCGCAGTGCTCCAGAAGTTTCAGCAAGAACGCCTCGCACTGGGCGACTTGGCTGATGGCGACGAATTCGTTGGGCTTGTGCGCCTGCTCGATCGAGCCGGGGCCGCACACCACCGTCGGGATGCCGATACCGGAAAACAGGCCGGCTTCCGTGCCGTAGGCCACCTTTTCCGTATGGTTCTGGCCGGCCAAGCGCTTGGCGAGGGTGACGATCTCCGCATCCTCCGGCGTATCGAGGCCGGGGAACGTGGTCACGGTCTCGATCGTGAAGCCGGTCGCGGGGTCTACGCCGCGCATCTCCGGCTCCAGCGTCTCGTGCACATGGCGCTCGAAGCGGGCGAGCAGTGCTGCGTCATCTTCGCCTGGAATGGTGCGGAATTCGAATTCGAACGCGCAATCGAGCGGCACGATGTTGAGCGCCGTCCCGCCGCGGACCGTGCCGACATGGATCGAGGTGTAGGGCGGATCGAAACGCTGATCGAACGGGCCGCTCACCCGCTTCTCGCGCGCCATGCCTTTGAGGAACGCGATCGCCTCAGCGGCAAATTCCACCGCGTTCACCCCCTGATGGATCAGCGAGGAATGGCATTCAAGCCCACGAACGTTGACTTGGAACGATAGCTTGCCCTTGTGGCCATCGACCACCTTCATCATCGTCGGCTCGCCCACAATGCAGCCGCGCGGCTTGACCTCGCGCTTGGCGACTTCGGCTAGGAGATAGGGCACGCCGCGGCAGCCAACCTCTTCATCGAACGAAAACGCGAGGTGGATCGGAATCGCGAGCTCCCGCTTGGTGAACTGCGGCACCAACGCCAAGGCGACCGAGACGAAGCTTTTCATGTCGCAGGTACCGCGGCCGTAAAGCCGGCCGTCCCGCTCGACCACCTGGAACGGGTCACTGTCCCAGGCTTGGCCGGCAACGGGCACGACATCGGTGTGGCCAGACAGCACGATGCCGCCGACATCGGTCGGGCCGATGGTCGCGAACAGGTTCGCCTTGGTGCCCTCCGGGTTCGGCATCAACTCGGACGCCACCCCATGGTCCTGCAGGTAGCCCTGCACCCAATGGATCAGATCGAGGTTCGACAGGTGCGAGGTCGTGTCAAAGGCAATCAACCGGTCGATCATCGGCCGGCTGATCGGATGGTCATGTGCAGCCACGGATCCCCCCCTCGGCGTAAGCTGCGAGCCTAGGGCCAGCGACAGCACCACGGCAACCGCCTTGCAGCAGCCGGCCCCCGTGCCGTATGGCAAGCGCACCGCGAGATCACCTGGAGCTGTCGTGTCCAAACCCGTCCTTGCCCCCGCGTCCGGAACCCGTGACTTTCTGCCGGCCGACATGCAGCGCCGGCTCGATGCGTTTGCGATCGTGCGCCGCTGCTTTGAAGCCCACGGGTTCTTGCCCTTCGACACGCCGTGTTTTGAGCGCGTTGAAACCCTGACCGGCAAATACGGCGACGAGGGCGAGAAGCTGATCTTCAAGATCTTGAAGCGCGGTGAAGCGCTCGAGCGGGCAGAGCCTGGCGAATTGGCCGACATGGCGCTGCGCTACGACTTGACTGTGCCAACCATGCGCGCGGTCGCGGCTAACCGTCACAAGCTGCCAAAAGTGTTCAAGCGCCACCAGATCGCGCCGGTCTGGCGGGCAGACCGGCCGGGCAAAGGGCGGTTTCGCGAATTCTATCAATGCGATGTCGATGTGGTGGGGGCACCCGCCGGCTTGGCGGATATCGAAGTGCTGTCGGCCATGACGGCGGCGATCGCCGGGCTTGGCTTTGCTGGTTACGAGATCCGGCTGAACAGCCGCAAGATCCTCAAAGGCATGATGATCGCCTACGGCGTGCCCGAAGCCCTGCACGGCGGTGCGGTGGTCGCGTTGGACAAGCTCGACAAGATCGGCATTGAGAAACTGCCGGAAGAGCTTGCGTCCCAGGGCCTTGCACCAGAGCAAGCTGAGCCGTTGGTGCGCGATCTCGGCGCACCCGACTTCGCCGCTGTGTTGCGCCAAAAGCTCAGCGCTGAGCCAACTGGCTCGGCTGGCCTCGCCGAAGTCGACCAGATCCTGTCAGCGCTGACCGGCACGATTGAGGGCGGCAGCATCCGCTTCGATCCGACACTGGCGCGCGGGCTCGACTACTATACGGGTGCGATCTTTGAATTCGTCACCCCGGCCTATGGCGGCTCGATCGCCGGTGGCGGGCGCTACGATGGCTTGACCGAGATGTTCGGCGGCCAGAGCGAACCGGTCTGCGGCGGCAGCCTTGGGATCGAACGGATCTTGATGTTGACCGAAGCCGCCACGGCCGATCCCCTCGGGCCGACGGCTTATGTGACCGTGTGGGACCCAGCCGCGCGCGACCGGGCGCTCGCCTTGGTGCGTGCAGTCCGCGCGGCCGGCGTGTCGGCAGAACTGGATCTCTTGGGCGGTAAGCTCGGCAACCAGATGAAGTTGGCCGCCGAGCGGCGCTGCCGCACCGTGTTGATCCAAGGCCCGGATGACGTCGCAGCCGGGGTGGTGCAGGTGAAAGACCTCGCCAGCGGCACGCAAACCTCTGTGCCGCTGGCCGACGTGCCAGCACACCTGGCGGGCCTGCCATGATGCTTACCCGCCGCGCCCTGCTGGCATCTCCCGCCCTGCTGGCTGGTGGTTGCGTGCCCGAACGGCTGCTGCCGCTGCCGGAAACCGCC
>JAAFHH010000092.1:0-6444 GCA_013297545.1 Alphaproteobacteria bacterium | reverse complement strand
CCACCTTGCGCGCGCAGGCCGAAGCCAAGGGCCTCGTGTTTGGCGCCGCCGGCAGCCGGAACAGTCTGAATGACCGGGCCTTTGCCGCGGTCTTCGCAGCCGAGTGCGGCATTCTGGTGCCGGAGAATGAACTGAAGTGGCAGGGCCTGCGCCCGTCCGAAGCCACCTTCCGGTTTCAAACCGCCGACAGCATGCTGGAGTTCGCGGCTGCGACCGGCATGAAGGCGCGTGGCCACACGCTGGTCTGGCACGAGGGCTGGCCCGATTGGCTCTCCGACGCGCTGGTGGCAGGGCGTGGTGCTGCGCTGCTCGATCAGCACATCGAACGGGTGGTCACCCGCTACCGCGGCCGGCTCGAATCCTGGGATGTGGTCAACGAGGCGATCCGCCTGAACGACAGCCCCGGTCACTTGCGCAATTCGCCGTGGCTGCAAGCGCTCGGCCCCCGCTACATCGACGCCGCGTTCCGCGCCGCGCGCGCGGCCGACAGCCAAGCCGTGCTGGTCTACAATGATTTCGGCATTGATGACGCCAGCACCACGGAAGTCGCCAAGCGCCAAGCGGTGCTGGAGCTGGTGGCGGACTTGAAGGGCCGCGGTGTGCCGATTGACGCGGTCGGGACCCAAGCCCATCTGCGCCTCGGCCAGACCTTGGACCAGCGGGCACTCGCCACGTTCGCCAGCGACGTGCGCTCGCTTGGCCTCAAGCTGTTGGTGACCGAACTGGACGTGCGCGATTTCACCTCGACCGGCACGGATGCCGCGCGCGATCAGGCGATTGCGGACCATGTCCGCCGCTTCCTCGATCCGCTGCTGGCAGACCCCGCGACCACTCACGTGCTGACCTGGGGCCTGTCCGACCGCTATTCCTGGCTGAACGCGCCGCGCGCGCAGCGCCGGCAAGACGGTCGGCCGCAACGGGGCCTGCCGCTTGACCAGGATTTTGGCCGCAAGCCGATGTGGGCCGCACTGGCGCGTGCGTTCCGCGACGCGCCAGCGCGTTGACCCCTACTTCGTGCCCGGCAACGTCACCAGGAAGCCCGGCGCGTTGGACGGGTGGTTTTGGTTCATGAACACGGCGCGATCGTTCTTGATCATGATCGCTTGGAAGAACGGCGCGAAGCGTTCGTCGCTGATGCCGAAGGCAACTTGGAACTGGCTGATCAGTTCTTGTTCTTCGCGTTCCGGCTGACCATCGCTGAGCGCGCTGTCGACCAGGTTCATCAGGATGCAGATCTTTTGCGCGTCGCTCAGCATCGGCGTTGCTTCCCGCAAGAACGCATCGGGGCGGTTCTTGCGGATGTAGCGCTGGGCGTTTTCGAGCAGCACGCGGTTGTTGGCGCCAACGCCGATCGAGCCGCCGGAGCTTTCGCCGCCGAGCACCGAGAGCAGGTGGCCCACTTCTTCATTGTCCATTTCGCCATCGGCCGCCATGCAGTACAGCAGCGAAATCGCGAACGCGAGGTGCGGGGTCATCTGGTCCGACTTATCGGACTTGAACATGTCAAACAGGCCCATTGGGATCTCCCAGGCGAAGTGAAGTGCGCGGCGTGGCGCATAGCATGGCACCAGCGCTAAGGGTAGACCCGGTAGCGCGTTTGGCGTGGAATGCAGATCTTGACCACACTTAAAGAAGGGATGTCGCGTGGGGCAGCGGGCGCCGGGAGTTAGCTTTATCGTCAACGTGTTCGGCAAAGCGCCGTACCTTGGCTGGGTGGTGCCGGCGATCGCCGGCCAGCGCGGTGCCTTCGCGCGCGAGGTGATTTTTGTCGATGGCAGTGCCGATGGTGCGGGGCTCCAAGCTGCACGCGCGGCGACCGCGGGCTGGACCGACGTCGAGTTCCTCGCCCACACGGACCGTGGCCCAGCCGATGCGGCGAATCTCGGTGCGGCGCGCGCCCGTTTCGATCACCTGCGCTTTGTCGATGGTGATGATGTGCTGGCACCCGACAGCACTGAGACCTTGCTGGCGATCGCCGCGACAGCGCAGGCCGGCCTGGTCGTCAGCCCCTGCCTCTATGTGCCGTCGTTCGACGATCTGGTGGCGGCGCCGATGACGCCGGCACACCGGGTGCCGGTTGACAGTCTGGAGGAAACCATCAGGCGCACGATTTCCAACATGTCGGGATCGCTGTTTTCGACCTCCGCCTTCTTGGGCGCTGGCGGCTGCGACGACCGGATCTTTATCCACGACTTCAGCGCGGCCTTGCGCGTGGCGCGCACCCACCGGATTGCCTTGGCCGACAGTGTCGGCTGGTATGGGCTGAGCGGCGACCAGACCCGGATCATGACCGGGTCCAAGCACCAGCTGTTCCACGACTACAACGCAGCACTCGGCAATTTTTTGGCCGACCACCCAGACCTCGCGCCGCGCTACCAGCAGCTCGCGTTCCGCCGGGCGGCGGGACGCGCCTACAAGTGGGCGCACCGGGAGGAAGGGTTGGTCGGGCCCTCGCGGTATCTCTGGCTCTCATTGCGGGCCCACGCGCCGTGGGGGGCGGATTGCGCTGCCGGTATTCAGGCGACCTTGCCAGTGTTCAGTCGCTCGAAGCGGATACGGGTGCCGCCACCGGCCTGAGCCGCCGTGCCTGCACGCGGCGCCATTCCGGCGCGTAGTGCTGACGCAAGCTTGCCAGGTGCTGGCTGTAGCCCTCTCGTGCCGCATCATCGCCCAGCAACGCTTCGGCCCCGGCCACGGCTGAGGTGATCGCATGGGTGATGCCGTGGCCGGAAATCGGATCGAATGCCAGGGCTGCATCGCCCACGGCAATCCAGCCGGCACCGACTGCTGGACGCGTCACCGTGCCGGAAGCGTCATGCGGCGCGATCCATTCGACATCTGCACCAACAGGGCCGAGGCGCGGAGCGATGTGCCGGGTGGCTTGGTAGCCCTCGACCCAAGCCGCCTGGTCCCGCCCACGGCTCAGCGCCATCGAGCGATCAAGATGCAGGCCGACCAGCACTTGGCCGCCAGGCAGTTCGCAGCCATACCACCAGCCAAACTCGCTCGCCTCAACCAACGTGCGGTCCTGACCGGGTGGCACGTCCGGCGTCCAGCGGGCGTAATACGCGATCTGGCTGGCATCGCGCACAACACGCGCGCCAAGCGACCGGGCGAGCGTGGCACGCCGGCCGGTCGCATCGACCAGCCAGCGGCCGCTGAGCCCATCGGCCAAGCGCCAATGCGCCCCATCACGCTCCGGCGCTGACACCAGGCCTGTGATTGCGGTTACCCCCGCGGCGATAGCCGCCTCGCGCAAGGCGTGATCGAACACCGGTCGATCGAGCCGCCAACCAGCCCCGTGGGGCGAGGCCATGAAGTCGGTCGCGACCAGGTCTGGTCCGTCCCATGCCGTCAGCTGACCGCGGATCTTTCGGTGCGGGGGGCCCAGCACCTGGAGACCCAAGCGCTCAAGCGCGATCCGTCCCCCCGGTGCCAGGGCCTCGCCCAGCTTGATCGCCGATGGCGGTTGGTCAACCAGCGCCACCCGCCAGCGGGCGCGCGCCAACACCAGGGCGGCAACGGCTCCCGCCGGCCCCGCCCCAGCGATGACGGCGTCAAAAGTCTCTGGGCGAAGCTCTGGAGCCCCTCCCCCCGCTTGCGGGGGGAGGGGCGATAGGCTGGGGCCGGTGTCTGGCACTAGCGCGCCCGGACCCGGGTGCGACGTGCGGCTTCCCAGTGGTCTTCGTCTTGGAAGCCGGCGCGCTGATAGACGCTTGGGGTTGCAGTTGCGAGCGCTGCGGCTTGCAACATCGGTGTGTCTTGGAACGTGCCTTGAGTTTCGACAAACAGGGTGTTCGGGAATTCGTCCGTGTCCGTCGGGCCGGGCTGCGGGCCGACGATGCCCATGGCGCCGAAATTGGCGATCATGCGCATCATTGTCTCAGCGACATCGGGAGTATCGATCGGCCGCATCCATTGCTGACGGCGGTTGAACGCGGCAATCCGCACGGCCATCGGCTGAGTTGCGTCCATCACGATCTTGTAATCGTCCTGGGTCAGCACCTGGTTCGGCACCCGGGCGGTCCAGAAGCTGGGCACGTAGGGGTCGTACTGCGGATCGTAGCCGGACCGGCAGTAGGCCGTGTCGCCCTGCCAGGGCAGCGCCATCCAGCGGGTGATGTCGCCCGGCTGCTGGCCCGCGAGCGGCCCATCCGGCTGCAGCGCCGTTTTCTGGTCGAGGGTCTTGCCATAGTCCGGTTCTTGCCAGCCCTCCGGCCGACGCCGGATGCGATACGGGCTGGTGTAGAGCGTGGCGTGGCGCATCGGCCAAGTCATCTCGCAACCCGGGTGGAACGCGTCCGCCAAGCAGAAGTGCATGGCGGATTGGTCGAGCATGCCCGGCTGTTCGGCCAGCGGCACATCGTCCAAGCTCTGCGGCGGGATGTAGCCCGGCTGCCAATCGGCGACGAACGTGCCCGCCGCCCAGCGCTGCATCATCAGCTGGCGCTGGGCGGACAGGGCAAGGTTGGAATTCGGTGCGGCATCAACAAAGCCATAGGCATCGCCGTAGAGCCACGGCCAGGGCCGCGGGTTGTTGTCCGTCGGCTGATAGGGCCGGAAGGAGTTGAGCAACGTGTTGCGCAGCTCGTGATAGGGATCCGCCTTGGTCGCGGCATCGGGAGCGGCCGCGAGCTTGGCGATCAAGTCCTGGTTGTTGAAGTCGAGCGGCCCGCCGGCGCCAAACATCGCCGCAAAGCCGGCGTTGACCCACTGCAGACCGGTCAGCCGGCGCAGCACCGGCAGGATGTCGCGGGTAAACGACGGCGTTGCCGGCACCGGCAGCCAACCCGCCGCCATCCAGACATCGCGCATCATGTCGTCCATCGTGCGCCAGCCGACCATCGCCGGGCCGTAATCGGGTGGTGCGACGATCACCCAGGCGCCTTCGCACGGGATGGTGACACCATTCATCACCACGGTCGCGTCGACCGAACCGTCGGAGGTGTCGTCAAACCAATCATTGGCGTTGTTGAAGCTGCCCGGGATGCTGTCGATGTAGACCGGCGCGCCCGACGGCGATTCCGACCAGCCGGTGCCGCCAAACACCAACAGGCGCCCGGCACTGTCGGTCTGCAGCTCGCCCAAGGGCACGGTGGTGGTTTGCTTGAAGGTGCCGGTGTTGAACTGATAGGCGGCACCCGAGACGTTGACGCCCGAGATCGAGCGCGGGCCGGGATCAATCGCCAGTTCCCCGCGGGCGGCGTACGGTACGTCCGGATTGCGGCGCGTGACGGTGAGTGCCACGGACTCGACCAAGTCCATCGCGGCCTGGAACTGGTACCACTGCGCCTTGCGGGCGACGAGGTGTGCAGTCCAGGTCACTTGGGCCTGGGCCTCGGTCAATTCCGCGACCACTTGGCCAGCCGCGTTGTAGCCATAGACCCGAAAGCGCGCGACTTGGCGCAGGATCGTACCCGAACTGTCGCGGTAGTCGGCTGCCGGCAAGGGCGGTGGCTCGGTCACTTCTGGGCCGATGAAAAACCCGCTGGTTGAGTCGCCAATGCGTGCGACGCCAATCCCCGGATGGATGCGCGCGCGGACAATCGTGGTATCCGTCACCGCCGCTGCTTGGCCTGAAAGCTGTGCTGCCATGGTCCGCTCTCCCTGCACGAAGACGCCACTCGCAAGCGGCCTCGGCAGGATAGTGAGACGCTGGAGATTAACGCAACCGTTTCAATATTTCGGATTGATTACACTGCGTTCCAGTCGTTGTTCCTGCCGAACAAACGTCTTTTATAGCTGCTTGATCCAGAGGCGGTGGGCGTAGATGCTGGTTCGAGTGCTGATGAAAACCCGGCCTCAACCATGACCCATCCCCAGCTCCGCTACTATGCCGAAACCGATACGCTCGCAATCGAGGTGCGTCCCTGGCCGGGCGACGTGGGCGATCCTAGTTTGGTTGGCGGCCAGGACGCGGGCGAGGATCTTGTCATCCACTATGCGGGCGATGGCGAGCCGTGGCTGTGGGAGATCGAGCATGCCTCGGCCCATCCCGAGCACCTGAGTGCTGCACTCCTGTCGATCCGCCAGGCGCGCGCCGCCTGATCCAAGCGATGTCATAGACCCTTGATCCGGGGCCCAGAACCAGGGACGCTGCCCCTTCGCTTTGCAGGCAAGGGATCGCGATGTCACGGTTTGCGTTGCTGAAGCTGGTGCGCACCGTCGTCACCCTGTGGCTGGTGGTGACGTTCGCGTTCATCGTGCTGCGGACATCTGGCGATCCGGTGCAGTCGCTGTTGACCCCGGATGCGACGCAAGAAGAACTCGACTATTTCCGCGCACTCTGGGGCCTCGATCGGCCGATCCTGGAGCAGTATCTGGCCTATGTCGCCAACGTCGTGCAGGGCGAATTCGGCACCTCCTACCGCGATGGCCGCACGGTGGTGGCGATCGTGGTTGAGCGGGTACCGGCAACGCTGTTGCTGGGCGCGGTTGGTCTTG
>JAAFHH010000091.1 GCA_013297545.1 Alphaproteobacteria bacterium | reverse complement strand
GTGCCAGAGCACGGCGGAGGTGATCTTGGCGTATCCGGGCGTGCACGCCGTGCTCTGGCACCGCGTCGCCTATGGCCTTTGGCGGCGCGGCTGGCGCACGATGGGACGGGTGGTGTCGCACATTGCGCGCGGCCTCACCGGCATCGAAATCCACCCCGGCGCGACGATTGGCCAGCGCTTGTTCATCGACCACGGCATGGGCGTGGTGATCGGCGAGACCGCGACCATCGGCGATGATGTGACGATCTACCACGGGGTGACCTTAGGCGGCCTCTCGTCCAAACCCGGCAAGCGCCACCCCGATGTTGGCAACGGCGTGGTGATCGGTGCCGGTGCCCAAGTGCTGGGGCCGATCACACTCGGGGACGGTGCCAAGGTGGGGGCGAACGCCGTCGTACTCGCCGATGTGCCGGCCGGAACCACCGTGGTGGCGCAACCCGCGCAGCCGCTTGGAACGACACCGGGCCAACGCCACTGCGGCTACGGCTTGGGCGAGGCGTGTGTGGATCCGATTGCCGAGCGGCTGGTGGCGCTGGAGGCCGAAGTGGCGGAGCTGCGCGAACGGCTGAAGGGGCGGGAGCGGGTGTGATGGGGGAGTTGTTTCCTCTCGGGGTTGTTTCTACTAAGTTGAACATGGTTATGAACGGAGACCACCATACTGGCCCCGAAGAACGTCAACCGGTTCCAAGACCCGACTGAAGAGCATCGCGAGCGCCTGCGGGCACAGGGCTTGAAGCCGATCGAGATCTGGGTGCCTGATGTTGACTCACCCGTGTTCCGGGCAGAGGCGCATCGCCAATCTCTGGCGGTTGCCATGAGCGAAGGCGCGGCTGACGACCAAGCCTTCATTGACAGCGTCTCCGTCTGTTTGGACGACGCGTACGATCACTGAAGCGCTAAGAGGTCTGGACGGTCGCCGGTGGGCCGGACTACGCGGGCAAGCCGCGGCCCATGGTGATTGTGCAGGACGATCGGTTCGATGCGACCAGCTCGATCACAGTCTGCGGTTTGACGACCAATCAGCGACAGGCGCCATTGTTTCGCTTGGCAGTAGAGCCGACCGACGGCAATGGTCTGCGCTCGTCGCCCCATCTGATGGTTGATAAGATCATGACGATCCCGAGATCGAAGCTCGGGGCGCGGATCGGCCGATTGAACGACGATGACATGGTTCGACTGAACCACGCCATGATGGCGTTTCTCGGCCTCACCCTGCCTGGGCAGGGTTGAGCAGGTTCAGATGTGTGACAAAAGTGCGGCACGCATCGCGCGTAGTTTCAGGCAACTAAACCCTCAATTGAACCATAAACCCGCCACAGAATGCGGGATCAATCGCCGCCGACACACTCGAAGATGTGCGGGAGGGATTGGATGACGATGCGTCGATCAATGACGGCTATGATCACGGTCGCTGCGCTGTTGGCGGGCTGTGCGGGGGAAGTCGTGCCGCCGCCAAGCACCATCGTACGCAGCGACGTCGACTACCGCTGCATCGGCGCCCAAGATCAGATCGCACGCGTACCTGATGGCGGAGCCCCTGAGCGACGGTTTGTGCCTCGTGTGGCACCAGACGCGCCGGCGAGCAGCGCCTCACCGCCGATGGTCGTTCACGGCGGAACGGCGGCACCGCCGCCGCTGCCCAGCGTGACCGCACCTGTCATGGTCGCGCCGAGTCTACTGTCTGGGTCGACACCGCCCACGACCGCCACAGCGCTGAGTGCCGCAGCGCTGAGTGCCGCAGCGCCGAGTGCCCCAGCGCCGAGGCGCAGCGCCGACGAGACCCGATCGGCGGCGCCAGCGTTCTCACCAAGTCCACCACCATCGCCCGTTGTCGCGCTTTCGCCAATGCGCCCGCTGCCGTCGCCGATTGGTCGACAGTTCACGAACAATGCGGTGGTCGATGTCCGCGCCCAGCCGGTTTCTACGGTCTCGGTTGATGTGGATACGGCGTCCTACGTCTTGGTTCGCCGGCTCCTCCGCCACGGCATTACCCCGCACCCGACAGTCGTGCGGGTGGAAGAGATGCTGAACTACTTCCGCTATCACTACGCGACGCCGTTAGCGGACGAGGCGTTCAAGGTCGACACCCGCGTGATGCCGACACCGTGGAACCGGGAGACGCAGCTGCTGCACGTTGGCATCACAGGACGTGATATTCCAGCCGCGGATCGCCCACCGGCGACGATCATCCTGCTGGTCGACATCTCCGGATCGATGGCACCGGCGGACCGGCTGCCGCTGCTCGTCGGGGCATTCCATCGCTTCGTTGACCAGCTGCGTCCGCAGGACCGCATCGGCATCGTGACTTATGCCAACGGCACCTGCGCCCTGCTGCCACCAACTGAGGCGCGCAACCGGGCACGGATAAATTCCGCAATGATTTACCTGCAGGCGGGCGGTGGCACTGCGGGTGCCGCTGGCATTCAAAACGCCTACGCCATGGCGGAAGCCGCCCGCACGCCTGGCGGCACCACCCGCGTACTGCTCGCGACCGACGGTGACTTCAATGTCGGCATCAGCTCGCCGCGAGAGCTTGAGAAACTGATCACGGAAAAGCGCAAGACTGGCGTCTACCTTTCGGTGCTCGGCGTCGGCCTCGACAATTTGAGTGACGAGCGGCTGCAAACCCTCGCCCAAGCCGGCAACGGCACGGCGGCCTACATCGACACCCCGGCCGAGGCGGACCGGGTGCTGCGCGCGGAGATCTCAGCCAACCTCGCCCCGATTGCCGATGACGTGAAGGTGCAGGTGGAGTTCAACCCCGCCTTCGTCGCCCAGTATCGCCTGATCGGCTATGAGAGCCGGATGCTGCAGCGCGAAGACTTCAACAACGACGCCGTTGATGCGGGCGATGTTGGCAGCAGCCACCAGGTAACCGCGCTCTACGAGATCCGCCGGGTGCCCGGTGCCGTCGACCCGCTGCGCTTCGGCACCGCGCCCGGCCAGTCCGAACTCGCCTTCGTGCGGCTCGCCTACAAGCCCGCGGGTGCCGCGCAGTCACGCCGGATTGATCATCCGGTGCGGGCGGCGGACGTCTCGGCTTCGGTTGCGGCGGCGAGCGCTGATCAACGCTTCGCCGCGGCGGTTGCAGCCCTGGGGCAGCGCTTGCGCGGGGAACCGGAGCTCGGGGTCTTCAGCCTGGATGAGATCGAGGCGCTGGCGAGCAGCGCGCTCGGTGAGCGGGCGGACCCCGATCGCCAAGGGTTCCTCGCGCTGGTCGAGAACGCGAAGCGAATGCGGCGGTAGAACCTTCGCTGGACAGAGTCGGCTGCGCTCACCACTCTTCGAGCGATGCGCGTGGTCTTAGACACCGACGTTGTGGTCGCGGCTGTTCGCAGCCGTAAAGGCGCCTCGCGGCAGCTGCTGGCATGGGCAATCGAGGGCAGGATTGCCGTCGTCACCAGCGTCGCGCTCGTGTTCGAATATGAAGCAATTGCTATGCTACCGCGGCACTTGGCTGCAGGGCGGCTAACCAGTGCCGAGGTATCAATGCTGATCGATGCTCTGGTCGCCGCGTCGGAGCCGGTAGTGGTGCACTATCAGTACCGGCCACAGCTGCGCGATCCCGATGACGAGATGGTACTGGAGACCGCGATCAACGGCCTGGCGGACGCGATCATCACGTTCAATGTGGCCGACTATCGGTCCGCGGGCCGAATTGTTCCGCAGGACTTTGGAATTGTGGTACTACAGCCGAGTGAGGCTGTCGCCCGGCTTCGCGGTCAGACTGAGTCCTCTCTTGGACGTGAACCATGAATACTCCATCGACCACGGTTCCGGTCGAACTGCCTGTCTCGCTGAAGGCAGCGATCGAAGATATCGCCGGTACCGACGAGTCACATGTGTCGGCATTCCTGCTTGCCGCTGCCGCGGAGCGGGTGGCGGCCCATCAGAGCACCGCGGCGTTCTTTGCCGAACGGCGCGCACGCGCCAATCCGGCGGCAGCACTGGCTCTGCTGGCCGACGGTGGCGGCGAAGATCCGCGGCCGGGGGATGAGCTTCCCCTCACACCATAACATCCCCGCCATTCGGCGACAGGCACGCGCCGACGAAGTACCGCCCATCCTCGCTCGCCAGCAGCACGGCGGTGGGGGCGATTTCGTCTGGCGTGGCGAACCTCCCGATCGGCAGTTCTTTCACCTTCGCCGCCCGCCATTCATCACTCAGTGCGCGCAGCAAATCCGTGTCCGTCGCCCCCGGTGCGATTGCATTGACCAGCACGCCGTGGGGGGCGGCTTCCAGCGCCAGCGCCCGGGTGAATCCGAGGATCGCCCCCTTGGCCGCCACATAGTGCGTCAGGTTCACCGCCCCCTTGAACACGAGCTGGCTGCACACCGTGATGATCCGCCCGGAGCGCCGCGCCACCATCCCGGGATAGACGGCTTGGGCGAGGAAGAACGTGCCGCGCACGTGCACGTCCATCATGCGGTCGTAGGAGGCTTCTGACACCCGCTCGAACGGTGCGTTCGCGTTGATGCCGGCGTTGGTCACCAGGATGTCGATGGGCCCCAAGCGCTTTTCCACCGCCCCCGCAAACGCCCGGCAGGCTTGGGTGGAGGCGACGTCTACTTCGGCCGCCAGGGCGCGCTGGCCAAGCGCTTCGACAGCGGCAACCGTGGCCACTGCCCCCTCTGCATCGCCCCAGTGGCAGAACGCGACATCGGCCCCCTCGGCTGCGAAGGCGCGCACGATGGCGGCGCCAATGCCCTTGGAGCCGCCGGAGACCAGCGCCACTTTGCCGGCTAATTTGCCCATCGCCTTGTTCCCGTTCAGATCTGCGTTGCGTTGCAGCATCTTCCTCAGGTGCGGCGCTTATGTCATCACTCCCGGCCCCACCCCCTCTCGTATAGGGACCTGAGCGATGATCGCGTCTGACCAACTCCACCGCATGCGCCACTCCTGCGCCCACGTTATGGCCGCTGCCGTGCGCAGCCTGTTCCCCGGCACCAAGTTCGGGGTCGGTCCCGCGATCGCCAATGGGTTCTTCTACGATGTGCTGACCCCAACCCCGCTAACCGACGCCGATCTGCCGAAGATCGAGGCTGAGATGGCGCGGATTGTGCGCAAAAATCTGCCGCTTGCCCGCTCTGAGGTCGCGATCGATGAAGCGATCGCGCTGATGACCAAGCACGGCCAAGATTTCAAGCTCGAACTCCTGGACCTCTTGAAGACCAAGGGCTCGACTGCCGTTGCCGCCGAGACGGGGGACGAAGGGGCTGTCGCCGAAGGTGTCGACAGCGTCTCCTTCTTCACCAGCGCTGGCTTTGTTGATCTCTGCCGCGGCCCGCACGTGGACACCACGGGTGAGGTTGGCGTCTTCAAGCTGCGCTCGATCGCGGGTGCTTATTGGCGCGGCGACCAGCGCAATCCCCAGATGCAGCGGCTCTACGGCCTGTGCTTTGCCACCCAAGAGGATTTGGACCAGGAACTCTGGCGCCAGGAAGAAGCCGCCAAACGCGATCACCGCAAGCTCGGCCGGGAGATGGACTTATTCCACTTCCAAGAAGAAGCCCCGGGTGCGGTGTTCTGGCACGCCAAGGGCTGGACCTTGTTCCAAACCCTGATCGGCTACATGCGCGGCCGCTTCAAGCGGGCACGCTACCAGGAAGTCGACGCACCCCAGCTGATGGACCGGGCGCTGTGGGAGGCGTCGGGTCACTGGGCGAACTACAAGAAGAACATGTTCACGACCGATATCGTGGACGAAGACCGCACCTTTGCCCTGAAGCCGATGAACTGCCCGGGCCACTGCCAGATCTTCAAGCAGGGCATCAAGAGCTACCGCGACCTGCCGGTGCGGATCGCCGAATTCGGCCGCGTGCACCGCTACGAGCCGTCGGGCGCGCTGCACGGCCTGATGCGGGTGCGGGCGTTCACCCAGGATGACAGCCACATCTTCATCACCGAAGCGCAGCTGGCGGAGGTAGCGAAGCAGATCTGCGCGTTCATCCTCTCGATCTACCGCGACTTCGGTTTCACCGACGTGGTGATCAAGCTATCGGACCGGCCGGTTGAGCGCATCGGCACCGATGAAGCGTGGGACTACGCCGAGAACTCGCTAAAGCAAGCACTCGACGAATCTGGCCTCGCCTGGACGCTCAACCCCGGCGAGGGTGCCTTCTATGGCCCGAAGCTGGAATTCGTGCTGCGCGATGCCTTGGGCCGCGATTGGCAGTGCGGTACGCTGCAGGTCGACCCGAACTTGCCGAGCCGACTTGGCGTTTCCTACGTCGGGGCGGATGGCACCAAGCAGCTGCCGATCATGCTGCACCAGGCGAATTTCGGCTCGCTGGAACGCTTCACCGGCATCTTGATCGAACACTACGCCGGTGCCTTCCCAACCTGGCTCGCCCCCCTGCAGGCAACCGTGATCCCGATCGCGGACCGGCACACCGACTACGCCTTCCAGGTGGCGGACCGCTTGGCAGCGGCCGACATCCGCGTCGAGGTGGATGACAGTGCGGAGCGGATGCAAAAGAAAATCCGCAACGCGCAGATGCAAAAAGTGCCCTACATGCTGGTGGTCGGGGACAAGGAAGCCGAAGCCGATGCGGCCGCCGTGCGCCTGCGCTCCGGTGCGGATATGGGCGCGGTTGCGATTGACGCGATCATCGAGCGGATCGTGGGTGAAATGCGCAGCCGCCAGGATCAGCCCGAACCCGTGGCGGTGGCGGCGGAATAGCCCCCCTCTGCCAGCAGGCCACGCACAAACCGGGGGACATCGGGCGGCTGCACCACGGCCGCCCGCACCAGGTCATCAAAGCGCCGGGTCAGCACGCGGATGTGGTCGTTCGAATTGAACACGAAGTAAATCCCGCCAAGGTACAAGGCGGCGCGCTGGATGCCGAACACGGTGAACGGCACTGAAAACGTCTCTCTAAGATCGAACAGAAACAGCCGCAGGCTTGGGTAGAGTTCCGCACTCAAGCGTTCGATCTGGAGCAGCTGTTCGGCCCGGGCCGGCGGCGGCAGATCGGCCCAAATGCCTTCGCCGCGGGCAAGCCCGGTGATCGTCTGCACCGCACAGCAGACCTCGATTTCGGTTTCCGGCCGCAGCAGATAGGCCAGGCGCGAGCGCACGGCATCGAGCGTACGTTCGGGGTCAACCGCGTATTGGTGGCGGATCACCGCTTCGGTTTTCAGCACATCCGGCACGCTCGACGGCACGCTGCGGATTTTGTAGCCGCTGGCATCGGTCATCCAGCCGAACATCCGCGCGTCAATCGGCGAGGGTTCAGGGGTGGCGATCTGCAGGATGTCGCCAAAAACATCCGCCCCCAGCTGTTCGCGTTGGCTGAGGCCCAGCAACCAATCGACCGAGACACGGGCACCCGCCGCAATCGCCGCCAAGGTTTCCGCGCGCGGCAGCCGGTCCTCCTCGGGGGACAAGAGCTGGGCCAGGGTTGACCGGTCAACGCCGATCTGGCGGGCAAAGGCGCTGTGGCTCGCCCCAGCGCGCGCGATCACGCGCTCCAGGCGTTCGCGAAAACCGGCGGCGGCGGCTCTACGGTCGATCATCGGGCACCCCTGGAGACTTTGGTCAGCAACTGATGGAATACCATCAGTATGCGGGATTTCGGGACTGATGGCTACACAGCGCTGCCATCGCGCACATTGCGCGGCAGGCCTTGCGATGGGTAGAGTGTGGCCATGTCCACTCGCGCCCGCGCCCCGATGTGTTGGCCAACCCTGGCTCTGGCGCTGGGGATCTACGCGGGCTTTGCGGCGACGACCTGGTACCACGCGGATCTGCCGCTGTGGCTGCTGCTGGCGCTCGGTGCGTGGTGGCTCGCCTGGCAATCCTCCTTGCAGCACGAGGTGGTGCACGGCCACCCGACCCGCTGGCGCTGGCTGAACACGGCACTCGCCATGCCAGCCCTATGGTTGTGGGTGCCGTTCGCCCGCTACCGCGACACGCACCTGCGCCACCACCGCGACCCGCTGCTGACCGATCCGCTGGAGGATCCGGAAAGCCAATACGTCGATGCCCAGACCTGGGCCAGCTGGTCGCCGGCCTACCGGGCCTGGCGGCTCGCCCTGCGCACCTTGCTCGGCCGGTTGACGGTTGGGCCGGTGTGCGTGGTCTCCCGGTTTCTGGGGGCGGAGATCCGGGCGATCCGGGCGGGCGAGCCCGGGGTCGCGCGGGCGTGGCTGCTGCATCTGCCAGTGGTCGTCGCCATCTTGTGGTGGGTCCTGGTGATCTGCGCGCTGCCGGCCTGGCAGTACGCCGTGATGGTGTATGCCGGCACAGCACTCGCCCTGCTGCGGTCCTTCGCCGAGCACCGCGCGGCGGAGGATTGGCGCCAGCGCACCGCGATCGTGGAGAACACGCCGATCTTCGCGTTGTTGTTCTTGAACAACACCTACCACGTCATCCACCACGAGCAGCCGGGCCTGCCGTGGTATCGCATCCCCGCGGTCTACCGGGCGGAACGGGAGCGGGTGCTGGCCCAGAGCGGCGGTCACGTCTATCGTGGCTACTGGGAGGTGGCGCGGCGCTACTGGCGCACCCCCCACGACCACCCCCTGCACCCGAGCGAGCGTCAACCTGCGTGACCCTGCCCAGCCCCTGCCACAGCATTGTGATCCTGACCGGGGCCGGGATCTCGGCTGAATCCGGGCTGCAGACCTTTCGCGATGTCGGGGGAATCTGGTCGCAGGTGCGCTTGGAGGATGTCGCCACACCGCAGGCGTGGGACCGCGATCGCGCGCGGGTCACGGCCTTCTATAACGCCCGGCGCCAGCAGTTGATGGACCCGGCGATCCAACCGAATACCGCCCATCTGGCCTTGGCAGAGCTGCAGCGACGCTGGGCGGGTGACCTCTTGCTGGTGACCCAGAACGTCGATGATCTGCACGAACGCGCGGGCTCAATCGCGTTTCACATGCACGGGCGCTTGGATCAAGTGCGCTGCGTCGCCTGCGGGGCGGATAGCCCCTGGATCGGCGAAGTAACGCCGCAGAGCCGCTGCCCCGCCTGCGACGCGACTGCGGGCTTGCGGCCGTCGGTTGTCTGGTTTGGCGAAATCCCGCACGGCCTGGAGAGGATCGACCGGGCGCTCAGCGAATGCGACCTGTTCATCGCCATTGGCACCTCCGGCACCGTCTACCCCGCGGCTGGCTTTAGTGCCGCGGCGCGCAACCATGGCGCCTATACGATCGAGGTGAACTTGGAAGCGACCGGCCGGTTCGACCGCCGGCTGGTGGGTCCGGCCACCGAGACAGTACCGACCCTGGTGGCGGAGCTGTTGGCATGAGCCTTGATGCCGAAGCAGAGGCCGCACGCAGCTGCACCGTCTGTGCGCCGGCCCTACCGCACGGCTGCCGGCCGGTGTTCCAACTCGCCGCAACCGCGCGTCTGCTGCTGATCGGCCAAGCGCCGGGACGCAAAGTGCATGTCTCCGGCCGGCCGTTCACCGATG
>JAAFHH010000090.1 GCA_013297545.1 Alphaproteobacteria bacterium | reverse complement strand
GATCGCCACCGTCGCCGGTGCCGTGCCGCTCGCCATGGCGCACGGTGCGGGGGCGGAAGCCCGCAGTGCGATCGGTTGGGTGATCGTCGGTGGCGTCAGCTTTGCCACCATCCTCACCCTCTACGTCGTGCCGGTGTTCTACCGGTGGCTTGCGATCCACACCAAACCCGCCAGCCACATCAGCGATCTTGTGCTGCAGCTGGAACGCAAGAACCGGATCCCGACGGTGCATACCCCGGCTGAGTAGCCGCCATGCGGGCGAGCGACGCGAAAGTTTTGGCGCCGCTCGCCGAAGTGTTGGCGGCGAGTGACGATCTGCTGGTAGTCATGGGGCCGGGTTGGCAGGTCCACTACCTCAACGGCGCGTTTCGCCGCCTGCTTGGCATTGCCGACGAGGTGGAGGCGAGCACGGTCACGCTGTTCGAACACCTGCATCCAGATGACCGGCCGGCGGTGCAGCAGCGCTTTGCAGCAGCCGAGCGACGGGCAGCCGGCAGCGCAGAACCCCACCGTCTGCAGCCGGCGGAAAACCGCTACCGCGACGGTGCCGGCAACTGGCGCCGGCTTGAGTGGCACTCAGTACGCGTCGGGCAGCTCTACTATGGTGTAGCCCGCGAGATCACCGAGCGGGTTGACCGCGAACAGCGGCTGATCGACGCCATGAGCCTCGCGCGCCTAGCCGAATTCCGCTGGCGCATCGGTGGCAACACGGTGCTGTGGAGTGAGGGGCTGGCGGCCTTGATCCCGCTGGGTGCCGCAGGCAGCCGCTTGCCGATCGCCACACTGTTGGGCGCCGTCACGCCAGCGACGCGGCGCGGCCTGCTGTTTGCGGTCAATCGCTGCCGGCGGTCTGGGACACCCGCCCAAGCCGAATTCGAGCTCGTGCTGCCGGGCGGCGAACACCGGTTCTACGCCACGCGCCTGCGCCGCCAGCGCCGCGCGTTGCTCGGCGTGATCCAAGACATCACCGATCGCCAACGCGCCCAAGCCGCCTTGCTGACTGCCAAGCGCGAAGCCGAACAGGCCAGTGCCGCGAAGTCCGCCTTCCTGGCCACCATGACCCACGAGCTGCGCACGCCGCTCAACGCAATCCTTGGCTACTCCGAGGTAATGCGCGACGCGCTCTTGGGCGAGATCCCGCCGCGCTACGCGGACTATGCCAAATCGATCCACGAGGCTGGCAGCCACCTCCTGTCCTTGATCAACGATGTGTTGGACATGGCGCGCCTGGAGGCCGGCCGCCATCCGCTGCAGCTCAGTGCGACCGACCTCGACCTGATCGCCCGCGAGGCGTTGACCTACGTCGCGCCCTCGGTGCTGACCGCCAACATCGCGCTTGGCATCGATAGCCCAGGCCCGCTGCCGATCACCGCCGATCGCCGGGCAATCCGGCAGGTGTTGATCAATCTGCTGGCCAACGCGGTTAAGTTCACACCCACCGGCGGTACGGTGACGATTGCGATCGCCCGCATCCCCGGTGGTGCGACGATTGATGTGGTGGATACCGGCATCGGCATCGCGCCCGATCGCCTCGGTCGCCTCGGCCGGCCGTTCGAACAAGCCCACGAACAGGGCCCTGATGTCGCCCACACTGGCAGCGGCCTTGGGCTCGCGATTTCACGCGCGTTGGTGGAGCAGCACGGCGGCTCCCTCACCGTCACCAGCACCCAAGGGGTCGGCACCCGGGTGCGGGTGATCCTGCCAGCCGAATCCTAACAGATCGTTAACCTGCCGAGACAGGTTCGACCCGTTAGGGTCCGCTGATGCAAGTTCGGGCGTGGATCTTGGGAATGGCGGTGGCAGCGGGCTTGAGTAGCCCGGCGGCAGCAACCTGCCGTGTGCCAGCCGATTTGATGGGCTTTGGGGCTGGCTTGCCAGCCCTCGCCACCACGCTTGCTCGCGCCGCCCCGCTGACGGTCGTCGCGCTTGGGTCATCGTCCACCTACGGTGTGGGGGCGACTGCGCCGGACCGGACCTATCCTGCCGTGTTGGGACAGCGCCTCGGTCAGCTGTGGCCAACCCAGGCCGTCACCGTCATCAACAGCGGTGTGAATGGTGATACCGCGCGGCTGATGCTGGACCGGCTGGACCACGATGTGCTCCGCCACCAGCCGACCTTGGTGGTGTGGCAGACCGGCACCAACGATCTGTTGCGTGGCGTGCCGCTGGCGGAGTTTTTGGCCGACGTCGCAGACGGTGTCGCCCGCCTGCGCGCCAGTGGGGCTGATGTGGTGTTGATGGAAAGCCAGTGGCTGCCAACCCACACCCAGAACCCGGTGATGGCGGCCTACATCAACGGCTTGCGCCAGTTCGCCAAGGCCAATGGCGTGCCGTTGTTCAAGCGCCACGCGCTGATGCAGCACTTGATCGACGCCGAATCCGTGCCCGCGACCGACTTGATCGGCGAAGACGGCCTGCACAAGCGCGACGCAGCTTACGCCTGCACGGCCGTCGTGCTGGCCGAACGGATTGTCGCCAGCGTGCCCCAGCGGATGGCGCTGCACACGGCAGATCCAGCGCCACCGCTGAGCCAATAGGCTAGCCGCGCCCCTGTTCGAGATCGCGGAACTGCCGCTTCAGCTTCCAGCTGTCCGAGGTCACCACCCGCTCCAGCTGTTGCAACCGGTCATCCAAAGCCCGGAAGCGGCCCTTGAGGTCGCCGGCCGCCCGAGCGGGTTGGGTGGCCACCCCGCGCCAGAACGCTTCGGTTTCCGGGTCCATGGTCATCACCATCTCCCGCTCACGCCGGGGCAGGAACAGCCAGAGTGCGAGGTAGATCAGCACCGGGAACCAGAAGAAGAAGGTGCTGACGACGAAGGTTAAGCGCACCAGGCCCGGGCGCAGGCCGAAGAAGCGAGCGATACCGCCGGCGACACCGGCGATCCAACGAGTGTCCGGGTCGCGCTCCAAGCGGACCGGATTGCGGGTGTTCGCGTACCAACGGGACATGGCGTTTATCTCCGATCAACAGGGTCTTCGAGGATGGCGCGCTCCAGCGCGCCTAAGCGTTCTTCCAAGCGGCGCGCGGTCTGCCAGAGCTCGGCCAGCATGGTCTCGTCGCTGGCACTCAAGCTCTTTTGGGCGCGCCACTTGGTGACGTAGTGCAAGAACAACCACAGCGGGACGACGACGGTCAGCGCCAGGATGCCGAGGATGAACGTGAAGGTGCTCATCATCGCCGGTTACTGCTTGGCGCCGACGCGGGCCTTCAGCGCCGCGAACTCGCGTTCGATGGTGGCGTCCGCCTCGAGCGCTGCGAAATCATCCTTCAGAGTGCGCTGCCGGCCCATGCCCATGGCTTCGACCCGGCCTTCGGCGAGATCGAGCACGCGTTCGACCTGATCCATGCGCTGGAACGCCTCGGTCAAGCGCTGATCGTGCAGCTGTTCTTGCACGCGCGCCCGGTGGGTCGCACTGCGGTGGCGGGCGACCAGTGCCTGCTGGCGGTTGCGCGCCTCGGTTAGCTTGGCTTCGAGCTGGCCGACATCTTCGGCGTTTTTCACCAGCACTTGATCAAGCTGGGCGCGCTGATCGGCCAGGTGGGTGGCTTCTTCGGCGAGCTTCGCCTTCTGGATCAAGGCGGCCTTGGCCAGATCATCGCGGTCGCGTTCGATCGCGAGTTCGGCGCGGCGCTGCCATTCGGCGATCTCGCTCTCAGTCGCAGCCAGGCGGCGTTCGATGTCCTTGCGTTCCGCGATCGTGCGCACGGCACCCGAGCGAACCTCGACCAGCGTGTCTTCCATTTCCTGGATGATCAGGCGGATCAGCTTCTCCGGGTCCTCCGCGCGGTCCAAGAGCGCGTTGACGTTGGAGTTCACGATGTCGGCCAGGCGGGAAAAGATACCCATGATGCGTCTCCTTGGTGGGATGCCGGTAGGATTGCACCCAGCGTGCCAACTGCTAATGCGTTGATTTTATTGGTGTGGACTTGACAAGAGAGCGCTCATAGCGCAGATATAGCGCTATGCGTAGCGCGACCGATCTGCCGCCTCTGCTGGGCCAAGCGCCGGCCTTTGCCACGCTGCTGGCGGATCTGCGCCGGCTGGCGCCGCTGACCCGGCCCGTCCTGGTGATTGGCGAACGCGGCACCGGCAAGGAATTGATCGCGGCGCGCTTGCACTATCTCTCGCCGCGCTGGGCGCAGCCGTTTGTCACTCTGAACTGCGGCGCGGTCGCCGAGAGCCTGCTCGACAGCGAGTTGTTCGGCCACGAAGCCGGCGCTTTCACCGGTGCCCAGCGCCGCCGGCTTGGCCGGTTCGAACAGGCCGATGGCGGCACCCTGTTCCTGGATGAGATCGCGAACGCCAGCCTCGCCGTGCAAGAACGCCTGCTGCGCGCGGTGGAATATGGCCGGGTGGACCGGCTGGGCGGCACCAGCTCGGTCGAGGTGGCGGTGCGCGTGGTCGCGGCGACCAACGTCGATTTGCCAGCCCGCGCCGGTGCCGGCACGTTCCGGGCGGATTTGCTCGATCGGCTGAGCTTCGATGTACTGACCGTGCCGCCCCTACGGGCGCGTCCCGAAGATGTCGCCCTGCTGGCGGACGCGTTTGGCGAGGCGATGGCGAAGGAACTTGGCTGGGCGGTGTTCCCCGGCTTCCACCCATCAGCCGTGGCAGAGCTCGAAGCGCACAGCTGGCCCGGCAATGTCCGCGAACTGAAGAACTGCGTGGAGCGCGCGGTTGCCCGCCATGGCGATCAGGGCTCCGCGATCCGGGCGATCGCAATCGACCCCTTTGCCTCCCCCTGGCGGCCGGGGGTCGCCCTGGTGGCGGCACCACCGGTGCGGGAGGCGGGGCTGAGCCTGGCAGAGGTGTCCGCCGCCATCGAGGCAGCCGACGGCCACGGGCCGAGTGCGGCCGCCAACCTCGGCCTCGGCTACCACCAATTCCGCCGCCTGGTGACCAAGTATGGGCTGGTCCGCCGGAGAAGATTCCAACGCTAGAGCCCCTCCCCTTGCCAAGCAGGGGGAGGGGCGAGGTGGCGTGCGGTAGGGTCCTACAGCGCAATCCCGCGCGAGCGGTAGAACGCTTCGGCGGCCGGGTGGAACGGCACTGCCGTCTTCACGGCCGCCCCGGCCAAGGTCAAGCGCCGGGCTTCCGGGTGGATTGCCTGCACGTCGGCCAGATTGTCGAAGATCGTCGTCAGGATCTGCGTCACCAGCTGCGGGCGGGCCGCGCCCGAGACCAGCAGCACGTTCGCAACGCCGAGGCCGGCGACCGGCGCCGTCTGGCCGGTGTATGCACCTGCCGGCAGTTCAACGCCGCGGTAGAGGCCGGGGAAGCGGCGGTCGAGGGCTGCGAACTCGGTCGGGCTCGGCACGAAGCGCAAGGGCGGCGAGCCGGAGGTCGCGAGGTCGCGCACGGCGGCCGTCGGGATACCACCGATCCAGAAGAACGCGGCAACCTTGCCGTCCTTCAGCGCACCGGCGCTTTCGGCCACACCAAGGTTGTCGCGGGTGATGTCGCGCTGCGGGTTGAGGCCGGCGGCTTCCAGCACGCGGTCCGCGATGCTCTCGGTCGACGAGCCGGCCGAGCCGATCGAGACACGCCGGCCGCGCATGGCGGCGACGTTGGTCAGTTCGCTGATGCGGCCATCGGCCACGATGTGCAAGAAGCTATCGTACAGCACTGCCAGCACGCGCACGTTCTGCTTGCCGTCGCGGGCGTACGCCCCTTCGCCCTGCATGCCGTCGTAGGCGCTGTCGAGCGTGGAAAAGCCGATGTCGGCATCGCCCTGGTGCAGCAGCTTCACGTTGTCGACCGAACCGCCGGTCACCTGGCCGGTCGCCTGGGTGTTCGCCAGCTTCTCGGTCAAGATGCGGGCGAGGCCGCCGCCGTAGGGGAAGAACACGCCGCCGGTGCCGCCGGTCGCAACCGTCAGGCGTTGGCGCGATTGGGCGAGCACGGGGCTCGCGGCGAGGGTGGCAGCACCCGCACCGAGTGCGAGCATGGAACGGCGATCGAGTTTGGTCATGGTGTCCCCCCAGATACTGGCGGCAGCACCCCTCGTGCACACACGCCTTCCGCCATCACCTAGGGTCCCCAGCGCCAAAGCGCAACCCGCGATCTCGCCATTTTGCCGCAGCCACGCCATTCTACCCCCGCCCCGCTGGAGACGCGCAATGACTGAGTGGACCATTGATGCCGATAGCACCCGCCACCTGGCCAACGTCGCGGCCACCACGGCCGCCACATCCTTCCCACCGAGCTTGACCGAGGCGGAACTCAAGCGCGCCCAGATGGAGTTATCAGCGCGCATCGCGACCAAGCGCGCGGTTCCGGGTATCAGCCGGCAGGACCACGCGATTACGGCCCCCGGGCGCACCTTGATGCTGCGGCTCTACCGGCCGGAGCGCCTCGGCGACGCACCAGCGCCCTGCCTGGTGCTGATCCATGGCGGCGGCTGGGTTGGCGGCAGCATCGCGGTGACGGACACGCAAGCAGCCGAATTCAGCCAGCGCGCGGGTGTGGTGGTGGCGAGCTTGGAATATCGGCTCTCGCCTGAAAACCAGCACCCAGCCGCGATTGACGATGTGCTGGTTGCGTGTCGGTGGCTGAAACGCCACGGCAGTCTCTATGGCATCGATGCTGGCCGCTTGGCGCTCGGTGGCAACAGTGCGGGCGGGCACTTGGCGATTGTCGCTGCCCTGGCGGACCCGATGCTCGATCTCAGGCTGCTGCTGCTGTTCTACCCGGTGATCGCACCGGATTTTGAGACCGAGAGCTACCGCACGCTCTCCGGTGCCGGTGGTAGCCTGACACGCGAGTCCATGCAGTGGTTCTGGCGCTGCTACCTCGGCGACCAAGCACCGGATGCGACCTCGGTGCCAGCGATGGCAACCGACGCAGCACTCAAAGCTTTGCCGCCAGTGTTCATCGCCAACGCCGGGCTCGATCCCTTGCGTGATGAGGGGGAGGCGTTTGCCGAACGCTTGAAGGGCTTGGGCGTTCCCGTCGAGCATGTCTGCCCGCCCACCTTGCTGCACGGCTATGTGGGTCTGGTGCAGGTGAGTGCCGCGGCGGCTGAGATCTTCGACCAAGCGGCTGCGGCGCTCGCGCGGGCACTCGCCCCGCCAGCGCGCGATTGGACCTCACCCTTCGATGGCGCCTGGGTCGCTGAGGCCGGCGGCGGGATTGCTTCGCCTCGGGTGGTGGATGGCCGCGTCCATTGGCTGAACAGCCGGCCGCACGAAGGCGGGCGCGTGGCGGTGATCTGCGACGGCGTGGATCTTGCGCCCGGGTTCGATGCGCGCTCGCGGGTGCATGAATATGGCGGGGGTGCCTATCTCGCCACATCCAGCGCCGTCTACGCGGTTGCCAAGACCGACCAGCGGATCTGGCGCCGGGGGGCCGAACCAGTCGCGATCACGCCCGCGGGAGACAAACGCTACGCCGATCTGCGGGCCCTGCCCGATGGCACCTTGGTCGCCGTATGTGAGGATCATTCTGGCACGGGCGAGCCTGCGAACCGCCTGGTCGCCATCAATCCGGTGACCGGCGCCGAGCGCGTGCTGTGGGCGGCGTCCGACTTCGTCGCGGCACCTCGGCCGTCCCCGGATGGGACGCTGCTCGCCTTCCTCGCCTGGGATCACCCGCATCTGCCGTGGGACAGTGCGCGGCTGGTGCTGGCGCCGATCATGGCCGAGGGGCTGGGACCGACCACCGTGATCGCCGGCGGGCATGGCACCTCGGTGGTCGAACCAGTCTGGACGCCGGACGGCGACCTCGTGTTCCTGCACGATCCGAAGGGCTGGTGGAACCCGCACCTCTGGCGTGCGGGCGCGGTGCAGCCGCTCTGGCAGGGGCCACTGGAGTTCGGCCAACCGCACTGGACCTTTGATCCCGCGACCCTCGCTCCGCTCGCCGATGGCAGCCTTGCTGCAATTGTGGCGGAGCGCGGCTCGCGCCACCTGGTGCGGATTGCTGCGGGCGTACTCACCCGGGTGCCGCTGCCAGGTGTCGACCGGGTCGATGCGGTGGTGGCGGACGGGCTGGACCTTATCCTCCAGGTCGGCTCCGTCGACCGGCCGGACCGGTTGATCCGGCTGGCCGCCGATGGCGCTGTGACTGAGATCATCACCGCCGGTGCCGGCGTACCAGCCACCTGGGCGCCCAGGGTTGAGACGATCGACGTGCCGCGCCCCGATGGCTCGACCATCGAGGTCACCCTCTATTGGCCCGCCAACCCGCACGCCCCGGCGGATCCAGGCCCCCGGCCGTTGATCGTGCAGATCCACGGCGGGCCAACCTCGGCGGCGCTGCCGCGCTACCGGCCCGAATACCTGTTCTGGACCTCGCGCGGCTATGTGGTGGCAGACGTCAACTACGCGGGCTCAACGGGACGCGGGCGGGTGGAGCGCGAACGGCTCTACGGCACTTGGGGGGTGGCGGATGTGGAGGATTGCGGCACGGTCGCCGAAGCGCTGATCCGGGGCGGGCAGATTGATCCGACCCGTACGATCGTGCGCGGCGGCAGTGCGGGTGGGTTTACTGTGCTGATGGCGCTCGCGGCCGGCCGCGGGTTCGCCACCGGATCGTGCTGGTACGGGGTCTCTGACCTCGCAGCACTTGCGGCTGACACCCACAAGTTCGAAGCGCGCTACTGCGACCAGCTGATCGGCCCGTGGCCGGCGGCCACGGCGGTCTATACCGAACGATCCCCGATCACCCACGCCGGGCGGATCACCCAGCCGACGATCTTCCTGCAGGGCCTGGACGACAAGGTGGTGCCACCGGCCCAGACGGAGCTGATGGTGGCGGCGCTGGCAGCCCGCGGCGTGCCGGTCGCAGCGCACTACTACACCGGCGAAGGCCACGGGTTCCGCCGGGCCGAGACGATTGCGGCCGCGCTTGAAGCCGAACACGCGTTCTTCCGGCGCGCTTGACGCGCGGCCCCGGATAGCCACCTACCAGAGACCCCCTTGGAGGCTCACCCGATGGACGACCAAACCCGCACCGAATTAGAAGCCGCCGCGTTCCGTCGGCTGGTGGCGCACCTGCAAAACCGCACCGACGTGCAGAACATCGACATGATGAACCTGACCGGCTTTTGCCGGAATTGCCTGTCGAAGTGGTACCGCGCAGCAGCCGAGGAGCGCGGTGTGGAACTCAGCGACCCGGCTGCCCGCGAAGCCGTCTACGGCATGCCGTACGAAGACTGGAAGCGCCTGCACCAGACCGAGGCGAAGCCCGATCAGCAAGCCGCGTTCGCTGCCAGCCACCAGGGGCACTGAGGTCAGGCAGCACTGCGCAAGGTGGTCAGCAGCTTGTCCATCTCAAGCCGCAAGGTCATCGCCTGATCGACGAGGTTTTTGACGGTCACCGCCATTTCCTCGGCGGCGAAGCCGGTCGCGGTGGCGGATTCCGCGACCCCTTGGATCGTGGTGTCGATCGCTGCGACGGCTCCCGCGGCATCCGCCATGGTGCGCGCGATGTCGAGGGTGGTGACCGCCTGTTCCTCAACG
>JAAFHH010000009.1 GCA_013297545.1 Alphaproteobacteria bacterium | reverse complement strand
AGTTCGCTGGAAATCGCGCGGGTCTACCTGCAGCGCACCGCGGACGATACGACTGCGCCGGAAGATCTGCGCAGTGCCGCCCGCCAGGTGATCGCCCAAATCGACGACGCGGAGCGCCCGCAAGCGTTGACCGCGTCGGTGACGGTCGGCATGCGCTTCCAAACCAACGCGAACAGCGGCCCCGAATCCGGCACTCTGCGCTCGCTCAATCAGGATTTGCGTGCGACCTCCGATCAGCGTCGGCGCAGCGACCTCAACGCGTTCCTGTCGGCCAGCGCGCGCTACCGCATGCCGTTCAGCGAGGGCGGCACGACGCTGTGGGAAACCGATGCCTCGCTGTACGCGACGCGGCACCAGAAGATCACCTCGTTGGATCTCGGGTTGCTTGAGGCACGCTCTGGTGTGCGCTTCCAGCCGTTTGCAGGTGACAGCTCTTTCACCATCCGACCCTACGCCGTGGTCAGCGCGATCGCGCTCGACTATCACTGGTATCAGGGCTCCTGGGGCGGCGGTATCGAGGCGGCTAAGACGTTCGATAACGGTCTCTACCTCGATGGCCAGCTGGAGCGGCGGTATCGCTCGCACAACAATTTCGGTACTCGCATCACCAACACGGAGTTGGATGGCTGGGAAAACTTCGGGACTTTGCGCGCCCGTTATTCACTGACACCGAACCATATCGTCGGCGTCGACCTCGGTGCGCGGAACCGATCGGCAGCGCGCCATCACAACGACCTTATAGAATTCAGCTTAGGCGGGAATTACACCTTGCGGTTCGAGTCGCCGATCGCGACACTGACTCAGCCATGGACGTTGACGTTCAGCGCGCAACGCCTTTGGACCGACTATGACCGGCCGGATCCATCGGTAGATAGCCGCGTAACGCGTGCGGACAGGGAGTGGCGGTTTGGGGTTACAGGCTCTGTGCCCCTATCGCCGCAGTGGTCGAGTTTCTTGCAACTTCAACAGTCCACCGTGGACTCGAGCGTGACGAATTATGAATACCGGAACTTCAGCACACTGCTCGGGATCACACGGTCGTTCTGACGGGGGAATGGGTATGGATCAGGTGTCTCAAATCGAACGTCGTAACGGCTTTCTCGGTGGGTTGGCTGTGGCGTCGACGGCCCTGGCCCTCGTGCTCAGCTCACCAGCCTTCGCCGAACGCGTCGGCATCGCTGGTGCGGTGAACCCCGGCGTGTTCGCTGTCCCGTCCGCTGGCGGGGAGCGTCGCGCTCTGATCGCTGGCCAAGACGTCCAGTTCCGCGAGCGCATCGTCACCGATGCTGGCGGCCAAACACAGATCCTGTTCCTCGATCGCTCCGCCGTCACGGTCGGCCCGTCGGCCGAACTGGTGATCGACGAATTCGTCTACAACCCGCAAAGCCGCAATGGCAGCCTCGGCATCAATGTTGCCAGCGGCGCCGTGCGCTTCGTGGGTGGTGCGCTGTCCAAGCAAGGTGGTGTAACGGTTCGCACCCCGGTCGCCACGATCGGTATCCGCGGCGGCGTCGCCACGATGTCGCACAATCCACAAACCAATGTGACCAACGTCACGGCTGGTTTCGGCCAGGTGATGGTGACGTTCACTGGCAGCCAGACCTCGACGCCGGTGTTGGTGCGCCCGGGTTTCACGGTCTCTGTGTCCGGTGGTCCGGCAGCACCGGGTGGTGGCAACGTCACGACCCCGATCCGTGCTAATCCGACCGTGCTCAACAACACGCTGCAGGCCTTTGAAGGCGGCGGTGGTCAGGGTGGTGGTCAAGGCGGGACCGTCAATCCGACGGTAACCAATCAGCAGATCAATCAAGTGATCGCAAGTGGCAGCAACCCAGGTGTTGCTGGTTCCACTGCTGCTGCCACTCCGGCGCCTATTCAGCCGCCGGCGCCTGTGCAGCAACCGCGCTCCGTGGTCAACGTCGTGGCGACCCCGGTGATCCCGACCACCGTACCGCCGGTCAATACACTCAGCCCGCCGGTCGTGGTCCGCCCTGTGGTGCCGGTGGTGCCGCCGGTCGCCGTTGTGCCGCCGGTCGTAGTGCCGGTGGTGCCGCCGGTCGTCATTCCGGTCGTGCCGCCGGTCGTCATTCCGGTCGTGCCGCCGGTCGTCGTGGTGCCGCCCGTCGTCGTGGTGCCGCCGGTGTCGCCGCCGCCAGCCCTTGGCTCGATCAACGTGCCGTCTGCGCCGGGTATCCCGACTGCTCCGGGTGTGCCGACACGGCCATAGCACCTGATCCAATCTCTCGCATCTGCAAACGGCCCGCGGACCCCCGCGGGCCGTTTTGCTGTGCTTGACCGCGGCGGGCGTTAGCACCTCTGCTGTCGCGATGGCTGCTGCGTTCCCCCCTGCCCCGTCTGCCGCTGAGAGCGAGCACCTGTCGCTCCGCCGCGTGACTGGATCCGTCTACCGCGCACCGATCGCTGTGCCGGTCGTCGCCTCGTTCGGGCAGATGACCGATCGGCCGATGGCGTTGATCGAGATCGAGGATCGCGACGGTGTCACCGGCCTCGGCGAGATCTGGTGCAACTTCCCGCCGGGCGGGGCGGAGCATCGCGTCGGCCTTGCCCTCGCCGTGCTCGCTCCGCTGCTGGCCGATCGCACCTGGCAAGGCCCGGGAGACGCCTTCGCAGCCCTGACTCGGCGCAGCCACATCCTCGCCCTGCAGACCGGCGAGCCCGGGCCGATCGCGCAGGCCATCGCCGCGATCGATCAAGCGCTGTGGGACATCGCCGCCAAGCGGGCGGGCTTGCCGCTCTGGCGCGCACTCGGCGGCACCAGCGCCAACCCACCCGCCGTTCCGGCCTATGCCAGCGGCATCCACCCGGACCACGCGGAGGAGCGGGCGGCCTGGGCGCTGGCGCAGGGGTTCGAGGCCCTGAAGCTGAAGCTCGGATTCGGGCGGGAGCGCGATCTCGCGGCCCTCACCCGGCTGCGCCAGCAGCTGCCGCCGGGCACGCACCTTGCTGGCGACGCAAACCAGGCCTGGGATCTGGCGGAGGCCGCCCACATGGCGGTCGCCTGTGATGATGCAAGCTTGCTCTGGCTCGAAGAACCCCTGCCGGCCGACGCCAGTGCGGACGAATGGCGCCGGCTCGCCTACGCCGCCCCGATGCTGCTGGCGGCGGGGGAAAACATGCGGGGTGCTGAATTCGAAGCCGCCTTCGCCGCCCATTGGCTCGGCGTGGTGCAGCCGGACATTGGCAAGTGGGGCGGCTATTCCGGTTGCCGACGGGTCGCCCGCGCCGGGCTCGCGGTCGGCACAACCTATTGCCCGCATTGGCTGGGGGGGCCAATCGGGCTCGGCCACTCCGCCCACCTGCTGGCCGCCGTCGGCGGCGGCGGGCGCCTCGAGGTTGACGTCAACCCGAATCCCCTGCACGCCACCTTGGCCGAGCCCTCGCCCCTGGTCGCCGGCGCCTACCAGCTCAGCCAGCAGCCCGGCCTCGGCCTCAGCCTCGATTGGGATGCTCTCAAAGCTTTCGAAGTGCTGCGCCGCGAGGTGCGCCTAAGCTGACCGGCGCTGGCGGGCGAGCCCCATGGCTTGCGCCTTGCCCGCGAGGTAGGGATTCGGCCAAGGCACGTCGACGCCGTACTCCGCCGCCGCGTGCAGGGTGAAGGACGGATCGGTCAGATGCGGCCGGGCGAGCGCACACAGATCCGCGCGGCCGGACGCCAGCAACGTATTAACCTGATCGGCCGTGGTGATCGCACCAACCGCGATGACCGGAATCCCAACCTCGTTGCGGATTGCTTCCGCGAAGGTTGCCTGGAACATCCGGCCGTAGACCGGCTTCGCGTTCGGTGTGGTCTGGCCGGTTGAGACATCGACGATGTCGGCCCCATGCGCCTTTAGCATCTTGGCCACTTCCACCGCATCGGCACCGGTCACCCCTTCTGGTTCCCAGTCGGTCGCCGAGATGCGCACGGAGATCGGCTTCTCCTCCGGCCACGCGCGGCGCACGGCGTCGAACACCTCAAGCGGGTAGCGCATGCGCGCCTCCAGGCTGCCGCCATAGCCGTCGGTGCGGTGGTTGGTCAGTGGCGAGATGAAGGACGCCAGCAGATAGCCGTGGGCCAGATGCAGTTCCAGCATGTCGAACCCGGCGGCATCGCCCCGCTTGGCAGCCGCGACGAAGGCGGCGGTCACGCGCGCCATGTCGTCGAGGGTCATTGGGCGCGGCACCTGGCTTTCCGGCAGGTAGGGTATCGCGGAGGCGGAGTAGATCGGCCAATTGCGCGCCGGCAGTGGCCGGTCCATCTGTTCCCAGCCGAGCTGGGTTGAGCCCTTGCGGCCGGCGTGGCCGAGCTGCAGGCAGATCTTGGCGCTGGACTGCGCGTGCACGAAGCGCACGATGCGGGTCCAGGCGCGCTGCTGCTGGTCCGAGTAGATGCCGGTGCAACCGGGCGAAATCCGCCCCTCGCGCATCGGTGCCGTCATCTCGGTCACCACCAGGCCGGCCCCGCCGGTCGCGCGCGCGCCCAGGTGCACCAGGTGCCAATCATTCGGCACACCGGCATCGGCCATGTATTGGCACATCGGCGAGACCACGACGCGGTTGGCGAGCTTAAGGTCGCGCAAGCCGAAGCCGACGAACATCGGCGGTGTCGTAGGCGCGACGGCGGGCAGCTGCTGCTGTTCGGCTTGCGCACCGGCGTACCACGCCGTCACCTCGTCGATCATCGCGGCGTCGCGCAGGCGCAGGTTCTCAAACGTGATCTGCTTTGATCGGCTGAGCAGGGAGAAATTGAACTGCACCGGGTGCATGTCCCAGAATCGATCAACATGCTCGAACCAGCCGAGGCTGACGTCGGCCGCGTGCTGGATGCGCGAGACCTCGTCGCGGCGATTGCGTTCATAGGTCGTCAAGGCCGTCGGCACGTCGTCGCGGTGCTGGGCGACGGCGGCGGCGAGGCCGATCGAATCCTCCATTGCGAGCTTGGTGCCGGAGCCGATCGAATAGTGCGCGGTGTGCGCGGCGTCGCCAATCAGCACCACGTTCTCGTGGTGCCAAGACCGGCAGCGGATCATCGGGAAGTTCCGCCACAGCGAGCGGTTGGTCAGCACCGGGTGGCCCTGCAGCTCGTCTTTCAGCAGATCCGCGATGAAGGCTTGGCTGTCCGCCTCACTCGCCTGGTCGAGGCCGGAGGCCTGCCAGCAGGCATCGGTGGTCTCCACCACCAAGGTCGATTTGCCTTCGGCGAATTGGTAGGCGTGGATGTTGAAGATGCCATGCGGTGTTTGCTTAAACAAAAACGTGAAGCCGGGCAGTGGCAAGGTGGAACCCATCCAACAGAACTTGTTCGGCCGCAGATCGACCTTCGGCTGAAAGTGTTGCTGCCACGCCGTGCGCACGGCGGAATTCACGCCGTCGCAGGCCACAATCAAGTCGGCACGATTGGAGCCGGCAACCCCAGGGTGTTCGGTCTCAAATCGCAAGGTCACGCCCAAGCGTTCGGCGCGGGCTTGCAGGATCTGCAGCAGCACCAGCCGTGAAATCCCGCAGAACCCATGGCCGGTCGAGCGCACGACAGTCCCCTTGAAGTGCGTGTAGATGTCATCCCAGTAGGAGAAATTGCGCTCGATCTCCTGGTAGCTTTCGGGGTCTGCGTCGCGAATGTTGCCAAGGGTCTCGGCGGAGAGCACGACACCAAAGCCAAACGTGTCGTCCGCACGGTTGCGTTCGGTGATGGTGATCTGATCGCCCGGGAACTTCGCCTTGTGCAGGATCGCGAAGAACAACCCGGCCGGCCCGCCGCCGATGATGTCGATGTTCATGCCCTGGCTCCCCTGCTGCACCTTGGCGCTCGCGCCGTCATGCAATAAACTACCGGGTAAATTATCACTATAGCCCGGTGCGTCAAGCCAGCCATGAAGACACCAACCCACCTGACCGCCACGCCCGCCGAGCTCAGCCTGACCGAGTTCGAGCAGGCGCTGATCTGCAGTGCGGAGGCGTTTTACCGGTTTGCCGGTGCGCTGCTCGGGCCGGATGGTCGGCAGCACCGGCTGTCGGGTGCCGATTGCGTGGTGCTGCAGCTGCTGATGACCGCGGGCCGACCGCGCCAGGCGAGCGATCTGATGCGCTTTGCCAACCGCGACGATGCCGCCAACGTCGGCTACAGCTTGAAGAAGCTGATCAAAGCTGGTCTGGTAGAAAAGTGCCCCGGCACCGCGCCGCGCGAGACGGCGTACCGGATCACGACGACGGGCGAGGCGGCGAGTGCCGCCCTCGTGGCGCGGCGCCGCCAGCTGATTGCCGAACCGTTGGTCGCCCTGCTCGCGAGTGCGGCACCGTTGGGGGCGGCGTCAGAGCTGCTGGGCCTCGTCACTGGTCTCTATGACCGGGGTGCCCGCGTGCTCGCCCTGGGCGATAGTTAACGCCGCTGGACCAGACCAGCGAACATAGTCAGGTGACCGTGCAAGGCAGAGAGCTCGCGCGCGCTCAAGTTCGAGACGTGGTCGCCGAGCGCCACCAGCGGATCTTGCGCCAAGATGGCGCGCCCCGCTTCGGTCAAGGTCAGCAGCGCGCTGCGCCGATCCTGGGGGTTCTCCACCCGTGCCACCAACTGCTTGCGCACCAGGGCGTCGATGGTCTGCGACGCTGTGCCGGTGGTCGCGCGGTGGTGGCGGGCGAAGCCAGCGACCGTGCCGGGACAAGTGCCTGGGCGCGCAATGAAGCGCAGGGCCGACCATTGCGCCGGGTTCAACCCCAGGGAGAAGCCGGCAGAGTGCACGGACCGGCCAAGCGCCTCCATGGCGTCCAGGATTTGCGACGATGTCACGGAGCGATCTGTCGGCACGGCAAGCGGTCCTCGCGAAAAAGGCAACCGCTGGTGAAATAAGTCCGTTTCAGGAAACGCTCAAGGCTGAATCGGCACACGGAGCCATTGAGCGCCTCAATGAGCGCGGATTTTTCTCAGTCGCCGCGGGTGACCGGCAGCAAAATCGCGGTGATCGACCCAAACGCCGTCGCACCGAGCAGCAGGCTGCCACCGGCGGCGCGGGCCTGTTCCTCAGCCATCGCAAGACCGATGCCGAGCCCAACCGCCGGTGGCGGCCGGTCATCACTGGCGGCGAGCACTCCTTGCACCGCCGCCACGACATCCGGGGTCGGCAGCGGCGCCACGCAATCCACCACGACGATTTGCACCTCGTGCGCCGAGACGGTTAACACGACCACCAGCGCTGCCTTTGGGCTGGCGAACAAAATCGCGTGCGCCAGCAAGTGGGTGATCGCAGCGCGCAGCCGGTCGCCATCGACCACCGCCTCGACATCGTCCGCCAACGCCGCGATCACCGCCAGATCGCGCTCGCTCGCCAGATCGCGCATGACGTCGATCGCCGCCGCCACCACTGCCGTGACATCCACCGGCGTCGGAACTGCCGACGAGCTCGCTGCCCCGGCCAGCGCCAACTGCTCTGCCATGTCGGCCACCCGGCGGGCCGCCGCCTCGATCGCCGCCACCCGCGCCTCCAGGGTGGAACCGGCCCCAAGGTCGCGGCGCAGGCTGCTGGCACTGGTGATCACGGCTTCAATGCCCTGGCCGAGGTCGTGACTGATCGCAGCTGCCGTCTCGCTGCGCGACTTCAAGGCGAGGCGCGCCGCGCCGACTTGTTGCAGATCGGTCTGGCGTCGCCGCGCGATCTCGGCGAGATAGCCCTGGGCCAAGCTTGCCTCGCGGCTGGCCGGGGTGGCGCCCGCGACCCCGCCGCCAGTCGCCATCGATCTGAGCTGGCGCAGCACCGGGATCCAAGCATGGCTCGACAACGCGCCGAGGCCAGCCGACAGCGCCGCCGCCGCCGCGATCAGCGCGATGCCAAGAGTGGCGAGATTGTCGACCAACCGGTCGAGCCGACCGAGGAACGCCTCGCGCGGCAGCAACACCAAGACGCGCCAATTGACCCCGGTTGGACCCACCCCAACCGACGTGCCGAGCCAGCGCGGGCTCGCGGTGTGCGCGGGCTCGGTGCTGCTGGACGCCTGCCGCCACAGACCGACCACGTCGGCAATCGGATGCTCGGAGATCGGCGGCAGCAAGAGGTTCGCGGCATCCGCCTCGCCCAGCCGCGCCGGTTCGCTGGTCGACAGGATGCCGCCCGTGGCGTCCGCCACCAGCACCAAGCCTTGCGCATTCGGCATCAACTGGCGTGAGAAGCGTTCCAGCGCATCCAGGCGCAGATCGACGCCGACAACCTCACCACTGACCAGCGGCAAGGCGTAGGTGATGCCCGGCCGACCGGTCAGCCAGAACACATAGGGCTTGGTCCAGAGCGCTTGACCCGTGCGCCGCGCCGCTTGGTACCACGGCCGAACGCGGGGGTCGAAGCCATCTTCTGACAGGTCTTCAGCGAGCCGAGTGCTGTCGGCACTGCGGACGTCCCACACCGACCGGCGGACTTCGCGGGTTGGATCGATCAGTTGACGCAGCTGTTCGGCCAGCGGTTGATCGTTCAACACCCGCGGCGGCACGCGGCCGACGCGCAAGAACCGCCCGTCGGGGAAGCCGACATAGACGTTTTCAACCTCCCGCGCCTCGAACAGTTCACCGGCCAACGCCTCTGCCAGCGCACCCTCGTTCGAGATTTCCACTTCGCCCGATGCCAGCAGGCGGGCGACGCGCCGGGCAATCGCTTCGCTGGACTCGGTCAAGTCAGCGATCCGGTAGGCGACGCTCTCGCCGGCCCGGGTCATTTGCTCGCGGGCTTGATTGCTGAGGCCGCGGCGGGCGGTGTCGATCCAGATCGCCGCCAACACCATGCCGAGCACGGCGACCAACAGCAGGGCCGCCATGCCAAGCCATGCGGCTCCCTGCGCGCTCAAGCGCGAGAGGCCAGATCGTCCAGAGAGGGATAGCGCGGACACGGACAAAATTGACACCTTGGGTGTGCGTTGCCGTCTGAGTGTAAGCGCTTTGTCCACAAACGCAACGTGGCCACCCAACTGCGGCGTTCCGTCAAGGTCTCGAACGCGCGCGCCTGCAGTAGCGTCGCCCGATGTTTGACGCGACCCCCGCTGCCCATCGTCATGATGCGCCGTTCGAGCGCTACCTCGCCCAGTTGCGCTCCGAGGGCCGGTACCGCGTGTTCGCGGACCTGGAACGTGACGCAGCCGCGTTTCCGCGCGCGCGCTGGCGCCGCACGCCCGAGGATACGGGCGTCGAGGTCACCGTCTGGTGTTCGAACGACTATCTGGGCCAAGGCCGCCACCCAGACGTGATCGCCGCGATGCAGGCAGTCGCCGGTGCCGGTGGCGTAGGCGCTGGTGGAACCCGCAACATCTCCGGCACCTCGACCTGGCATGTGCGCCTGGAACAGACCCTGGCCGCCTGGCATGCAAAGCCGGCCGCCTTGCTGTTCAATTCCGGCTACATTGCGAATTCCGCGAGCCTGGCTGCACTCGGCCGCCTGCTGCCGGGTCTGGTCATCCTGTCGGACGAGAAAAACCACGCCTCAATGATCGATGGCATCCGCCAATCCGGGGCCGCGAAGGTGATCTTTCGCCACAATGATCCAGCCGATCTCGCCGCCCACCTTGCCCAGATCGAGCCGGGTCGGCCGCTTCTAGTTGCCTTCGAATCGCTCTATTCGATGGACGGCGACATCGCCCCCTTGGCGGCGATGCTCGATGTTGCCGATCAATATGGCGCGATGACCTACTTGGATGAGGTGCACGCGGTCGGGCTTTACGGTCCGCGTGGTGCGGGCATTGCCGAACGCGATGGCTTGGGCAACCGGGTGACGATCATTGAAGGCACGCTCGGCAAAGCGGTTGGCTGCCATGGCGGCTACATCGCTGGCAGCCGCGCGATTGTTGACGCCATTCGCTCGGCCGCTGGCGGCTTCATCTTCACCACGTCGGTCGCCCCGCCGGTCGCGGCCGCGGCCGTGCGCAGCATCGAGCTCTTGATGGCGGGCCAAGACCTGCGCCGGGCGCACGCTGGCCAAGTGGCGACCTTGAAAGCGGCCCTCACTGCCGCGGGCCTGCCGGTCATGGCGAGTGAGAGCCACATCGTGCCGCTAATGGTGGGCGATGCGGCACGCTGCAAGGCGATCAGTGATCGGTTGCTCACCGATCACCAGATCTATGTGCAGCCGATCAACTACCCGACTGTGCCGCGCGGCACCGAACGGCTGCGCTTGACCCCGACGCCGTTCCACAGCGACGCATTGATCGGCGATTTGGTGCGTGCCCTCACCACTGTGTGGGCGGCAGTGCCCTAGCCTTCGCGCGGGCAAGCGCGCTAGGCTCCGGTCCATGACGCGCCCGATTGTTCTTGCCTCTCACCCGCTGGCCGCGAGCCCGCAGAAAATCCCGCTTCGTTGGGGCGCGGACGGACCGCTGGACCGCGGACCCGTCGTCGCCTCGCTGACCAAGCCGCAGCACCGCAACGTGATCGGCACGCACGGTGGGTCCTACGCGATCTACCGGGCACTCGCCGTTGCGGCCGGCACGCTTGATCGCGACCACCGCCCGGATCTGACCGATACCCATCCGGCAGCCATCATTAAGCCGAACCCGACCTGGGCCGACCCGCGCGCGATTGTCTCGCTCGACCCCTACGGCCATTTGGCGACCGAGGTGTTTGCCGGCCAATTGAAGGATGGCGTCGACATCCGTCCAACGATCGCGATCACCCGCGCCCACATTCAGATGCCGGAAATCGCGGACGCCATTCGCGCCGGCCGCCTGACGCCCGACGGCGAGGTGCTGCGGGACAGCGGTCACATCCGCGCGACCAAGATCGCGATCGACCCGGTCTGGTGGTTGCCCGGTATCGCCGAACGCTTCGGCATTCCCCAAGCCCGCCTGCGCCGCGGCTTGTTTGAACAAACCGGGGGCATGTTCCCCGAACTGATCACCCGCTCCGACCTCGACGTGTTCTTGCCGCCGATCGGCGGCACCACGCTCTACCTGTTCGGCGACACCGATCGCTTGGGCCGGCCAGATACGCGGGTCGCCTGCCGGGTGCATGACGAATGCAATGGCTCTGACGTGTTCGGGTCCGACATCTGCACCTGCCGGCCCTACCTCACCCACGGCATCGAGGTGTGTGTGGAAATGGCGCAGGCCGGCGGTTTGGGCGTGGTGGTGTACAATCGCAAAGAAGGCCGGGCCCTAGGCGAAGTGACCAAGTTCCTGGTCTACAACGCCCGCAAGCGCCACCCCGATGGCGACCGGGCGGACGCGTACTTCCATCGCACGGAGTGTGTCGCTGGCGTGCAGGACATGCGGTTCCAAGAACTGATGCCCGATGTGTTCCATTGGCTCGGCATCACCCACATCGAACAGTGGGTGTCGATGTCGAACATGAAGCACGGCGCACTCACAGCGGCCGGCATCAGCGTGGATGCCCAAGTGCCGATCCCCGATCACTTGATCCCGGCCGATGCAGCCGTCGAGATGGAAGCCAAGAAAGCCGCCGGCTACTTCGGCCCGACAGCTGCCCCCTCGGTCGAGGACTTGAGCCGCACCATTGGCCGCGGGCTCGATCAGTGACCCATCCGCTGCTGTCGGCCAGCGCCGTCCGGCGCTCTGGCCAGCATTTCTTGGCGCTTGCACGCGCGGACCAGCTGGCGCACTGGCGGGTCGATGACACCGCGCTGCCGGCGGCTGTCGCGGAAACCGTCGCCGCGATCCGGGCGGCCTATCCAGACCTCGCGATCCCCTACCACGCGCGCTGGCGCCACTTCAGTGCTGGTGGCCAGGATCGCTGGGCGGAGTTGGCCAAATCCCTGCCGACCCCGGCCGAGCACCTGTGCGTCGCGATCGAGCTCGTCATCACCGCTGTGCTGCTGGACGCCGGTGCCGGCCCTGACTGGCAGTGGCGCGAACCGGATGGCCAGACCTTCGGCCGGTCCGAAGGCTTGGGTCTGGCCGCATTGGCAACCTACCGGGCTGGCACCTTCTCGGCCGTGCCCGGCCAGCCCTGGCGGGTCGATGCCGCGGCCCTCGAACGCCTGGATGCCGCCACCCTCGGCCACGCGATGCAGTCGCGCGGCGATAACCCGCTGCTCGGCCTGCCCGGCCGGGTCACGATGCTGCAGCGCTTAGGTGCGGCCATCACCGCACGGCCAGACCGCTTCCCGACCGGCCGGCTCGGCGCATTCGCCACGCTGCTGGCGGGGGCGGGTGCCGTCCGGGCTGAGGAGATCTTGCAGCACCTGCTGGTGACCTTCGGCGCGGTCTGGCCGAGCGGTCAGCGCCAGGGCGACACCGACCTTGGCGACGCCTGGCCGCACTGCCAAGCGCTGGAAAACGGCTATGTGCCGTTCCACAAGCTCAGCCAGTGGCTCGCCTATTCGCTCTTGGAACCGTTGGAGGCCGCGGGTGTGCAGGTCAGCGGCCTCGACGGCTTGACTGGGCTGCCGGAGTACCGCAATGGCGGCCTCTTCATCGATACCGGCGTGCTGGTCCCCCGCGATCCGGCCCTGCCCCAGCAGCGGCTCGCGGTCAGCCACGCCGCCGTGATCGAGTGGCGAGCCTTGACCGTCGGCTTGCTGGACCAGCTGCACCCGCACGTCGCCGCGGCACTCGGCTTGGATCTGGCTGCGTTTCCGCTCGCCCGCCTGCTCGAAGGCGGCACCTGGGCCGCCGGCCGCCGCATCGCCAAACGCCAGCGCGCCGACGGCGGCCCGCCGCTCACCCTGGTTCTCGATGGGACCGTGTTCTAATGACAACAGCCGACCCCAACCTTCACGTGCTGCGCCACCCGCTGATCCAGCACAAGCTCGCGGTGATGCGCCAAGCCGGCACCTCAACCGGTGAATTTCGCCGGGTGATGCGCGAAATCGCGACCCTGATGGCCTATGAGCTGACGCGCGATCTGCCGCTGGAAGACACCGAGATCACCACCCCGATCGCGCCGATGGTGGCGCCGATGCTGGCAGGCAAAAAGCTCTGCGTCGTCTCAGTGCTGCGCGCCGGCCACGGCATGCTCGATGGCATGCTGGACTTGCTGCCGTCAGCCCGCGTCGGCCATGTCGGCCTCTACCGCGAACCGGCAACTCGGGTGCCGGTGGAGTACTACCTGAAACTGCCCGACGACATGGCGGAGCGCGACGCCATCGTGGTCGACCCGCTGCTCGCGACCGGCAACTCGATGGCAGCGGCGGTCGAGCGTCTGATCGAATACCAAGCCCGCTCCATCAAAGTGGCGGTGCTGATCGCAGCCCCAGAAGGCCTCGCCACCTTCCGCCTGGCACACCCGGAGGTGCCGGTGTTCACCTGTGCGGTGGACGCGGGCCTGGATGAACAGGGGTTCATCGTGCCGGGTCTGGGCGATGCGGGTGACCGGTTGTTTGGGACGCGGTAATGTCTGGTCTCAGCCGGCTGATCGCGAGCCCAACGCGCGTTGGCGGCGCGAGCGTTTGATGTTATTACTGATGTAACAACAATGGTGCGGGAATCTGGTCATGGTCGCCGTAAAGCTTCGCCGCGTCGGCAACTCGCTGGGGGCAGTTCTGCCCAAAGAGGCCCTGGCGAAGCTGCGTGTTGGGGATGGCGACATCATCCACCTAACCGAAACGCCGGACGGGTACCGGCTGACAGCACACGATCCAGAGTTCGCCCGCCAGATGGCGCTGGCAGAAGAAGGCATGCGCGCCTACCGCAACACGCTGCATGTGCTCGCGAAGTAAGCGTTAAGTCTTGGCTGGTCAGGACAGCGAGAGCGTGATCTGGCTTGATCTGCGCGTGGTGCTCGCGGTTCATGATCGCCAGCTGGCAGAGCACGGCGGCGGCAGCGGCATTCGAGACGCGGGCTTGCTGGACAGCGCGCTCGCCCGGCCGCAGCACGCGAGCGCCTACGACGAACCCGATCTGTGCACCCTGGCCGCGCTCTACGCGGGCGGCATCGTGCGCAATCACCCCTTCGTCGATGGCAACAAGCGCACAGCGTTCCTCGCGGCCTACATTTTTCTTGGGCGCAATGGTTTGCGCCTGATCGCACCTGAGGACGATGCTGCCCGCCAAATGATCGCACTGGCCGCGGGCGATCTTGCCGAGGACGCTTTCGCCGCGTGGCTACGCGACCACACCCGTCCGACCTACAGCCGCGGCGGCCTACGGCTGTGATCGAGGACAATCCGTCCTAACGCCCCGCGCACCCGGCCCCATTGGTCTTCGTCGGTGAAATCGAGGTCGGCCAGCGGCTCCAACAGGTCGCGGAACCGGCCTTCTTCCGGCATCGGTTCACCCTCCGGCCGGCGGGAATGCAGGTCGATGGAGCCGGTGATCACCAATGTGGCGCTGCCTGGGAAGTCGCGCAGCATGTAGGCGCGGGCATGGGTTTGGCGTTCGCGGTCAAAGCCGTTGCGCTCGCCATCGATCCAGTTCTCCGGTGCCGCACCGTTGAGCGGCGAGACCGTCAGGCCGTAGAGCGAATGGCCTTGCGCACCCACCACAACCAGCAAGAACAACCCCTCGCTCGGCGGCAGCAGCAGCGGCACTTCGGCGCGAAAGCCGTGGCTTTTGCGGATGTCCCAGTCGTAGGCCGCGCCGGTCGGGTCGCTGACCGCGATGGTGCGACGGATCACCACGACCGGCCCGAAGCGGCCGACATGGCTCCACGGCTCGGCTGGACTGTCGTCCGCCACATCAATCGGTCCAAGCAGTGGTGAAAGATCGGCGGCACTGGCGAGCCGGCGGGGCAATACCCAGGTCGCCAAATTCGGGCCGCGGTCGTACACCTGCACGATGACGCCAGCTTCTACCTTATCCATCATCGATCACGTCCCTGGCCGTAACCACACCGGCCGTTCGCAGTAACTCGTGCCTTTGTTGCCTGATATCGCCAACAGTCAGCATGTCCGGCGGCGACTCTGCGCTGAAGAGTGCGGCCTTGACAAGCCTCAGCCATGGCCGAGGTAGGCCCGCTGCACCACCGGGTCCGCGCGGATTGCCTCAGGCGTGCCAGACGCGATGATTCGCCCGGCATCCAGCACCGCGACCCGGTCAGCGTGTTCGAACACCACGTCCATATCGTGTTCGGTGAACAAGAGTGCCGCATCGCGGGCACGCGCCGCCGCGATCGCCGTGCGCATCAAGCCTGCGCGTTCCGCAGGCGCGGTGCCGGCGGTTGGCTCGTCGAGCAGCACCACGCGCGGCTCGCCCACCAGCGCCAGCGCCAGTTCCAGGCGTTTCACGTCACCGTAGGCGAGCACGCCGGCGGCTTGATCCGCCAGGTGGCCGAGCTCTGCGGTTGCGAGCAAGCAGTCAGCCTCCGCCACCGCCGTGGTTGCCAGCGGCGACCAGAAGCGCCAGAGCCGGTCAGCGTGGCTGGCGAGGGCCACCTGCAGGTTTTCCCGCACGGTCATCGATCGAAACACGTCCGGGATTTGAAAACTGCGCGCGAGGCCGTGGTGCGCAAGCGCGCGCGGCGTCCAGCCCGTGACATCTTGGCCCGCGAGATGGACCCGCCCGCGGTCCGGCGTCACTTGGCCGGCGAGCAGGTTGAACAGGGTCGTCTTGCCCGCCCCGTTCGGGCCGATCAGCGCCAACACCTCACCAGCCGCGACGTGCAGGCTGACGTCAACCACCGCCTCCACCCCGCCGAAGCGCTTGGCGAGACCGATTGCCTCAAGCACGGCGCGTGGCTTTCGCGACTGCACCCGCGATGCCGTCGGGGAACGCCAGCACCAGTGCCAGGATGGTGAGGCCGAGCACCAAACGCCACAGCTCGGTCGCCCGGGTCAGCACATCTTCGAGGCCAACGAAGACAATCGCGCCGACAATCGGCCCGGACAGGGTCGCGACCCCGCCGAGCAGCACGATCAGCAGCGCGTCGACCGATTTCGGGATCGAGAGGTAGGTTGGGAACACCGATCCCTTGCCATACGCGAACAACCCGCCCGCAAGACCGGCCGCGAGGCCAGCGAGGCCGAACGCGGCCCACTGGATCTGCACGATCGGAATACCGATCGCGGCTGCGCGCTTGGGCGCATCGCGCGCGGCTCTGAGTGCGTAGCCCCAGGGGGCGAGGATTGCACGCCGCAGCAGCAAGGTCGCCGCGAGACACAGGATGAGGGTCAGGTAGTAGAACGCCATCGAGGCAGGGGCAAACCCGCTGGCGCGCACGCCGAGAATGCCATTGTCCCCGCCGGTCAGCGCTACCCACTGCACCGAGGTGGACCACAAGATCTGCGCGAACGCGAGGCTGAGCATCGCGAGGTACACGCCGGAGAGGTGCGCACACAGCACGCCGAACAACACACCCGCCAGACCAGCCGCGATCGGTGCCAGGCTGAGGCTCAGCGCCATCGGTGCGGCCCATAGTTTGACCGAGAGCGCGACCGCATAGGCACCAACCCCGAACAAACCCGCATGGCCGAACGAGACGATCCCGCCCGGGCCCATCAACAGGTGGAGGGAGGCTGCAAACAGCACAAACACCGCCATGTCGACGCCAAGCACGGTCAAATGGTCTGATCCGAGCCACGGCAGCACCAGCGCGACACCCAATGCCGCCAGTGCCGCCAGACGCAACGGCCGCGGGGCTGGCCCCAGCACCATGGTAGGAGCCGCGGCCGCCGCATGTACGGTCGGGCGGCCCAACAGCCCGTGCGGCTTCACCACCAGCACGACCGCCATCACCAGGAAGATCAGCACCAGGGTGATTTCCGGCAGCACCAGAATGCCAAAGGCGTGCAGCTGGGAAATCAGCAGGGCGGCAAGATAAGCGCCGGGCACCGAGCCAAGCCCGCCCACCACCACGACCACAAAGACCTCCGCAATGATCGCCAGATCCATGTGGAGGGCGACCGCCTCGCGCGGCAGCTGCAACGCCCCGCCGAGACCAGCAAGGCAGGACCCGAGCGCAAACACCGCCGTGAACAACAGCCGCTGGTCGACACCCAGCGCTGCAACCATCTGCCGGTCGTGGGTGGCGGCGCGCACCAGCATGCCAAAGCGCGTGCGCTGCACGACGATCCACAGACCGAGGAGCACGATCGGACCAATCGCGATCAGCACGAGGTCGTAGACCGGAAACGGCTGACCCAGCACGTCAACGGCACCGCGCAGGCCGGGTGCCCGGGGTCCCAGCAAATCCTGCGGCCCCCAAGTCATCAACGCCAGATCCTGGATCACCAGCACGATGCCGAAGGTGGCGAGCAGCTGAAACAATTCCGGCGCGCGGTAAATCCGGCGCAGCACCGTCATCTCTATGCCGGCCCCAATCACCCCAACGGCAACCGAGGCACCGACGATGGCCAGCCACCAAACCACCGGATCGCCGCGCGGCAGCACGCCGGTCAAGGTGACCGCGATGTAGGCGCCCAGCATGTAGAAGCTGCCATGGGCGAAATTGACCACGCGGGTCACACCAAAGATCAGCGACAGACCGCTCGCGACCAGAAACAGAGAAGAGGCGCTGGCAAGGCCGGTCAACGCCTGGACGACCAGCGCCTCCATCTAGCGCGTCAGCTCTGGGGTCGCCATTGGCGGACCTGATCGTCGCTCGGCAGATAGGCCGCGCCATCGGCGTAGCGCCAATCGACCATCACACCGCGGCCACCGCGCACGGCTGTCCGGCCGACATAGGCCCCCATGGTCGATTGATGGTCGAGGGCGCGGTAGAGGATCGGCCCAAACGGGGTGCTGAGGGTGAGGCCGCGGAACGCTTCGACCAGCGCTTCGGTTTCGGCCGAACCTGCACGCGCGACCGCAGCGGCGATTGATTGCATGGTGGCGTAGCCGATAACGGAGCCGAGCTTCGGCATCTCGTTGAAGCGCTGACGGTATGCGTCGCGGAACACCGTATGCTCTGGTGTGGCGATCTGTTCGGCGGGATAGCCGGTGACGATCCAGCCTTGCGGCGCTTCATCGCCGAGCGGGTCGAGGTATTCTGGCTCCCCAGTCAGCAGGCTGACGACGGCGCGATTGCGGAACAGGCCGCGCGTCTCGCCCTGGCGCACGAAGGCTGGCAGATCGGGTCCGAAGGTGGCGTTGAACAGCGCTTCGGGCTGGGACGCCAGCAGCGCTTGCA
>JAAFHH010000089.1 GCA_013297545.1 Alphaproteobacteria bacterium | reverse complement strand
GAGCGCAAGCGCTGGCTTGGGTTTCTGTCCCGGCGCGATGAGCGTGATCTCGCCCCCGCGCCGCGCGGCGTCTACATCCATGGTGCGGTTGGGCGTGGCAAATCCATGCTGATGGACCTGTTCTTCGCGTCCGTGCGCACCGAACCCCGCCGGCGTGTGCACTTCCACGCCTTCATGGCGGAAATCCACCAGCGCCTGGAACAGATCCGCCAGGCCACCAAGGGGGAGGCGGATGATCCGTTTCGGCGCATGGCGGCGGAGGTCGCTGCCTCCTCGCGCTTGCTGTGTTTTGATGAATTCGTCGTCAACAACATCGCCGATGCAATGATCCTCGGCCGGCTGATGGAAAGCTTGCTGGAGGCGGATGTGGTGGTGGTCGCAACCTCCAACTTCGCGCCCCAGGGCCTCTACCCCGATGGGCTGCACCGGGATCGGTTTGAGCCGTTCATCGATCTAATCGCCCAGCGCCTGGATATCGTGGCACTGGATAGCCCAACGGATTATCGCCGCAACCGCTTGGGCGGCGGGCAGGTGTTTCACTCCCCACTCGGGTCCTACGCCACCCGCAAGCTTGATGAGGCGTGGGCGGAATTGACCGGTGGGGCCGCCGGTGCGCCCACCAGTTTAACCGTGCTCGACCGCGCGCTGCCGGTGCCGCTCGCGGCCGGTGGGGTCGCGCGGTTTGAGTTTCAGGACCTCTGCGGCAAGCCGCTTGGCGCGTCGGACTATCTGGCGCTGGGGGCGACCTTTCACACCATCTTGATCGACGGCGTGCCGATGATCGATGTGAAGCAGCACAATGAGGCGCGCCGGTTCATCACGCTCATCGATGCGCTCTATGAAAGCCGCACCAAGCTGGTGCTGGCGATGGCGGCCCAGCCGGACAAGCTCTACCCCGCCGGCACCGGCGCCTTTGAATTCACCCGTACCGCCAGCCGGCTGATGGAAATGCAGTCGGCCAGCTGGATCGAACAGCCGGACCGGCTCGCCTCGTGATCCAGTTCCGCGCGGTGCGCGTAGTGGGGGTATGAGTGACCTTGCTCTCACATTTGGTGCGCTGCCGCTTCGCCCCCGCCGTCGGGATGCGGGGGTCTCGATGACGGCACCCGTCGTTCGGCCAGATGCGGCGCTGGAGCCGTTGGTTGCTAGCATCGCGGCGGGCGACCGGGACGCATTTCAGCAGCTGTTCCGCGCCCTTGCCCCCAAGGTGCGCGGCTATCTGCTGCGCCTCGGTGCTGACGCCGGTGCGGCCGACGAAGTCACGCAAGAAACCATGCTGACGATCTGGCGCAAGGCCGCCAGCTACGATCCGGCGCTGGCGTCGGTGTCGACCTGGGTCTTCACCATTGCCCGCAACCGGCGGATCGACCGGCTGCGCCGTGCCCGCCGGCCAGAATTCGACCCCAACGATCCGGCCCTGCAGCCAGACCCGGTCGAGGGGGCGGATGTCGCCCACGAAGCCGCAGAAACCGGTCAGCTGTTGCGCGCCGCGATCCAAGAACTGCCGAAAGAACAGCTGCGGCTCCTCGAGCTCGCGTTCTTTCACGACAAATCCCACCGCGCGATCGCGGATGAAACCAAGTTGCCGCTTGGCACTGTGAAAAGCCGGATCCGCTTGGCGCTGGTGCGCCTGCGCGACCGCTTGAAGGACGAAACCCGATGATCCCGCTTGCTCACCTCAGCGATGACGTGCTGGTCGACTACGCGGCCGGCACGCTGCCACAGGCAACCGCCCTGTTGGTCGCAACCCACTTGGCGCTCTGCCCGGATTGCCGGGAAGAAGTGCGCCTGCTTGAAGAAGTGGGCGGTGCGATGCTGGCGGAGCGGGTGCCCGAAGCCCCCGCTGATCACCTGCTGGCTGACTGCTTGGCGCTGCTCGATCGGCCGGTCACCGTTCAGGAGCAGCCCGCACGCTACTGCGCGGATGGCGTATACCCGCGGCCGTTGTTGGATGTCCTCCCGGCCGATGGGCTGACCTGGCACAAGCGTGCCAAAGGCTTGGCGGAAATCCGCCTGGATACGGGTCCGGGGCCGGTTGCCAAGCTCTTGAAGATTTCTGCCGGTCAGCCGATGCCGCGCCACACCCATTCGGGCCGGGAATTCACCCTGGTGCTCGATGGCAGCTTTTCGGACGACTACGGCGTCTACCGCCGCGGCGATGTTGCGGTTGCGACCGAAGGGGAAATCCACCAGCCGATCGCGGGTGCGGAGCGTGATTGCATCTGCCTCGCCGTCGTCGAAGGCTCCTTGTCGCTGACCGGGCCGATTGGGCGCGTGCTCAATCTGTTCGTGCGTTTCTAGCCCTAGCGCCGGTATAAGCCGGCCGATGTCGACCGATGCGCGGGTGCGCGCCCAATATCAAGCCCTGCCATACCCCGCCCGTGACCCGCGCGATGAGGCCAAACGCCTGATCGTCGGCAGCCCGAGCCACTTGGCCGAAATCGACCACTACCTGTTCGCTGGTGGTCGGGTACTCAACCGGCCAATCCGAGTGTTGGTCGCCGGCGGCGGCACGGGTGACGCAACCGTCATGCTGGCCCAGCAGCTGGCCGATGCCGGCCGGGCTGCGGGCATCGTCCACCTGGAGCCCTCCTCCCCGGCGCGCACGATCGCGGCTGACCGGCTGGCCCGCCGCGGCCTCACATCCGTGCAGCTGATCGAGGGCGAGATCGAAGCGCTGCCGAGCTTGGGTCTCGGCACCTTCGACTACATCGATTGCTGCGGCGTGCTGCACCACCTGGCCGATCCGGCAGCTGGCCTCCACGCCTTGGTCAGCGTGCTGGCGCCGGGGGGTGGCCTTGGGATCATGGTCTACGGTCGGCTCGGCCGATCGGGCTTGTATGATCTGCAGGCGGCCCTCGCCACCCTGGTGCCCGATGGCACACCGGCAGAGCGCATTGCGGCCGCGCGCCGGGTCGTGCAAGCGCTGCCGCCGCACCACCCGTTCCGCCTGAACCGCCAGCTGGGCGACCACCTGACGTCGGACGCCGGGCTCTTTGACTTGCTGCTGCACCCGCGCGACCGTGCGTACGATGTGGCGGAACTGTTGGCCCTGCTCGATGGCGCCGGCCTGACTGCGACTGGATTCGTCGAACCCTTGCGCTACGACCCGGAAGCCTGGGCGCCGCACCCGGATCTGCGCCGCCGCATGACGAACCTTGATCAGCGCCAGCGCTGGGCGGTTGCCGAACAGCTGTCTGCTGCGATGCCGCGGCACGTCGTTTACGCTGGGCGCGCGGGCGAGGTGGCGGCTGCGCGCATCGGCCCGGACAGTGTGCCGCGCTGGCGCGATGGCGTGCCGCCACCAGAGTTGATTCGCGCGCTCGACAGCGGCCGGCTCAGCGTCGATGACGGGGTGGTCGCACTGTCGCAACCGATGCCGCGCGGTGCCGGGGCGGTGGCCCAGCGCATTGACGGGATGCGCACCGTCGCAGCGATTCAGGCCGACCTATCGGTTCGCAATGCAGACAGTGTCACAACAGAAACGCTAGAACGGCTGATCGCCGCCAATCTGGTGTTGCTGACCCAGGCTGCAAACGCTTGCACTCCACCGCGGGACAGGGTTCTGTGACGCCGATGCCCGGGCCGCTTGACCATCATGTAACACTCCAGCACTTGGGTGCTGCGCTTGCTGTCGTTCAAGTGACTGACGGCGCGCCGCGCGTGATCTACGCCAATGATGCCTGCAGCGAGCTAACCGGCTTTAGTGTCGAAGCACTGTGCGCCCCGAATTCGACCGCCCTGCTCGATGCCACCGCGATCGGATCGCTGCGCATCGCGCTGGCCGAAGGGACTGCCTGGCGCGGCGGCGGGGTGGCCCACCGCAAGGACGGCGGTGCTGTGGCCGTGGAGCGGGTGATCACCCCGCTCGCCGGTGGGCGCGATGGCGCGGTGTTGCTGCTGTTGCCGCACGGCGAGGGCGAACGCGACACGGTCGTCGGCCTGCAGATGAAGCCGGCATTCGCCGCCCGGCTTGGCACCATGATCGATGAAGCACTGGGTGGCCGCTCGCCGTTCCCGATGGTGCTGAATGTGGATTTCGATCACTTCAGCCGGCTGATGGCGCTGCTGCCCGACGCGCAGCTGACCCAATACCTGGTCGCCCACGCGCGCCGCCTGATGGACGTGCTGCCCGAGGCCCAGATCAGTTTTGCGGAGCCTGATCGCTTCCTGGTCGCGGTGTGCGATGCCATGCTGCTGGAGCCGATCATCCAAGGCCTGGGGGAGCCGGTGGCCTTGGATGGCAACACCTACTACGCCACCCAGACCATCGGTATGGCGATGTACCCGATCGATGGCGAAACCCCGGAAAGCCTGGTGCGGGCCGCGATCATCGCGACCGCCGACGGGAAACGGGCGGGCGGGGCGCGCCTGCAGCCCTACCAGAAGGACAGCGCGTCGCGCATCGATCGCTTGCGCCAGATCGAAGCGGCTTTGCACGCGCCGGGTGCCGCCGAACGGCTGCATGTGGAATATCAGCCGATCATGGCTGTCGACAGTGGTGCCTTCGCTGGTGTCGAAGCCCTGCTGCGCTGGGAAGATCCCACGCTCGGCCGGGTGTCACCGGCGGAATTCATTCCGGTTGCGGAAAACACGCCCCAGATCCACACCATCGGCGCCTGGGTGCTGGCACAAGCCGTCGCTGAGACGGCAGCGCTGCGGGCCCTGGTGCCGGGGGCGACCTTAGCGGTCAACGCCTCGCCAGCGCAGCTGTCGGCCGCTGGGCGCGACCACTTCCTGGCGGCGCTCGATGCCGTGCTGGCGACCGGGCAGATCCGGCCTGACCAGCTGATCATCGAAGTGACCGAAAGCCTGATCGGCGACGCAGCGGTTGTGACCGCCGCTGCCGAGATCAAGGCGCGCGGGGTGCGCATCGCGATTGATGATTTCGGCTGCGCGTATGCCAATTTCGCCTCTTTGATCGATTTGAAGGCGGATTACCTCAAACTTGATCGCAGCATCATCACCAAGATCGCCGCGGACGCCTCGGCCGGGATTGTCGCCGGTGGGATTGTCGAACTCGGCCACGCGCTTGGCATGATTGTGGTCGCCGAGGGGATTGAGACGGCGGACGATCTCGCCCATGTCGCTAGCTTCGGCTGCGACCGTGCCCAGGGTTGGCTGCTTGGCCGACCGCAACGGATCGACGCGCTGTGTCGGTTCGTTGAGACCCGCCCTCAAGCCGCGTGACCGACGCTGGACCGACCATCCTGCAGGTGCTGCCAGCCCTGCAGACTGGCGGCGTTGAGCGCGGCACGGTGGATATCGCCCAGGCGATCATCGCTGCCGGCGGGCGCGCGATCGTTGCCAGTGCCGGCGGCCGCTTGGTCGCGGAACTCGATCGCATGGGTGCGCAGCACGTGGTGCTGCCGCTCGACACCAAGTCGCCCTGGCGGGTGCTGGCGAACCGGGCGCGCCTGCTGCGGGTCATTCGCAGCCGTGGCGTCGATCTGGTGCACGCCCGCTCGCGCGCACCGGCCTGGAGTGCGCGCTGGGCGGCGCGCCAGGCGGGTGTGCCGTTCGTCACGACCTATCACGGTACCTACAGCGCAGGATCGCGCCTGAAGCGCTGGTACAATGGCGTGATGGCCGAAGGCGACCGGGTGATCGCGATCTCCGACTTCATTGCCGATCATGTGCGCCAGCACTACCCCGCGGCAGCCGACCGGCTGGTGACCATCCCGCGCGGCATCGATCTCGATGCCTTCGACCCGATGGCCGTGCGGCCGGAGCGGGTGATCAGGCTCGCCGGCGAGTGGCGCCTGCAGGACGGCGCACCGGTTGTGATGCTGCCGGGCCGGATCACGCGCTGGAAAGGCCATGCGGTTGCGATCGAGGCGCTCGCGGCCCTGGACCGCCCGGATGTCCAGCTGTTGATCGTCGGCGAAGATCAAGGGCGCACGGCGTTCGTGGCGGAACTGGAAGCAGCAGTGCGCGCCCTTGGCCTTGAGGGCCGGGTGCGGTTTGTCGGCGACTGCCGGGACATGCCGGCCGCCTACATGCTGGCGGACATCGTGCTGTCCTCCTCGATCGAGCCGGAGGCATTCGGCCGGGTGGCCGCCGAGGCCGGTGCGATGGGTCGCCTGGTGGTCGCAACCGACCATGGCGGGTCGCGTGAAACCGTGCAGGCGGACACTGGCTGGTTGGTGCCGCCGGGCGATGCCGGGGCGATTGCGTCGGCGCTTGGCGAGGCCCTCGACCTGCCGGAGGGCGAGCGTCTAATCCTCGGCCGGCAAGCGCGCGCCCATGTGGCGGCGCGCTTCACCAAGGCCGAGATGCAGCGACGCACGCTGGAGATTTACGATACGCTGATCCCATGAACCGCATTCTGGTGATAAAACACGGCGCACTCGGCGATATCGTCCAGGCGACCGGGCCATTCGCGGCGATTCGCCAATATCACCCCGGAGCCGAGATCACCGCGCTGACCACGAAGCCGTTCGCCGGGCTGTTGGCAGACACGCCCTGGTTCGACCGGGTAGAGGTGGATGCACGCGCCCCCTGGTGGCGCATCGGCCAACAGATTGAGCTTATGCGCGTGCTCAACCGCGGCTTTCAGCGGGTCTATGACCTGCAGACCTCCCGCCGATCGTCCGGCTACCACCGGCTGATCTGGCCGCACACGGAATGGTCCGGCATTGGGGCGGGCTGCTCCCACCCCGATCCCGATCCGGACCGCGACCGGCGCCACACGGTGGATCGCCAGCGCGGGCAGCTGGCGGCAGCGGGTATCGCAAACGTGCCAGATCCTTCGCTCGATTGGATAGCGGATACGGCGATTGCGGCACCGGATCGCTTCGCACTGTTGGTGCCCGGTGGTTCAGCACACCGGCCGGCCAAGCGCTGGTCGCATTATTCTGCACTGGCTGAGGCGCTGGTCGCGGCCGACATCGTGCCCCTGGTGCTGGGTACGGCAGCGGATCAAGCGGCGGTTGATCCGATCCTAGCGGCCGTACCGCGCGCGATCTCGCTGGTCGGGCAGACGAAGTTCGCCGATATCGTGACATTGGCGCGCCGTGCCGTGCTGGCGGTTGGCAATGACACCGGGCCAATGCACCTGGCGGCGGTGGCGGGCGCGCCCTCGCTGGTGCTGTTCTCCTCAGCCTCTGATCCCGCCCTCTGCCGGCCGGTCGGCCAGCGGGTCGCGATCCTGCAGGTGCCCGATCTGGTGGCGCTGGCGCCACAAACGGTAACCGAATCGGCCTTTCAACTGCTCGCTGCTTGAATCATTCGCGGCGATCCGTATCTTGTCCGGATCGTTCGTTCGCGACCACCACAGCAGGAGCCTTCCCATCGCTAGACCACCGTTCGACATGGCGCCCGCCCGGGATGGGCCGCGCGTCAACCACGAGATCCACAGCCTGACCGTTCGCCTGATCGACCAGGAAGGCGAAATGATTGGTGTCGTGCCGATCCGTGAAGCGATGCAGATGGCGATGACAGCCGGCCTCGACTTGGTCGAAGTGTCGGCAGCGGCATCCCCGCCGGTTTGCAAAATCCTCGACTTCGGTAAGTTCAAGTACGAAGAACAAAAGAAGAAGAACGAGGCGCGCAAAAAGCAAAAAGTGATCGAAATCAAGGAAGTAAAATTCCGCCCGACGATCGACGATCACGATTATGAGACCAAGATGAAGGCGATGCAGCGCTTCATCGAAGAGGGCGACAAGGTGAAGGTCACCTTGCGCTTTCGCGGCCGGGAACTTGCCCACCAGGATCTCGGCATGCAGGTACTGATCCGCGTGCGCGACGACCTCGAAGCCGTCGCCAAGGTCGAATCCATGCCGAAGATGGAAGGCCGCCAGCTGATCATGGTGATGTCGCCGAAGTAGCGGCAGCGCCCATCCCGGCGGCTACCGCCGGGATGGGCAGCACAGCCGTGGCTTAAGCGGCCAGCTTCGACATATCAACCGCCGGGAAATCGACGTCGGTCGCAACCGCGAGGTTGAAGTAGTTGGTGAAGATGTTGAGGGCCACATGGCCGATCAACTCAACGATCTCCCCCTGGCTGTAGCCAGCCGCCGTGACCGCATCGAGGTCGCGTGCCTCCAAGCGGCCACGCTTGGCAACCAGCGAGCGCGCGAAGGTGAGCGCCGCCTTCACCTTCGGATCGGCGCTGTTGCCAAGCAGGTTGGCACGCGCCTCCTCTGCGCTCACCCCCATGCCAGCACCGATTGCCGTGTGGGCGGCTGCGCAGTAGCCGCAGGCATTCACACCGGCGACCGCGAGGGCGACTTGCTCGCGCAGCGCCTTCGATAGCGTGCCGCCGCTCAGCGCGCCGGCGAACTGCAGATAGCCGCCGAGCGTGGCGGGCGAATGGGCCATCACCTTCATCATATTCGGGGTCTTGCCGAAGCTTGCCTGCACTTTGGCCAGCAAGTCCTTCGCAGAACCAGTGGCGGTGGCGGGGTCAACGGGGCGGATCGTGGTCATGGCGTGTCTCCAGGTTGTCTACCTATCACTCGGTAGGGTGAGGTGGAGATAGGCCTTCCCTCAGTGGCCGTCAAGCCCTATCTATCGATAGACAGATCGAGGCTGCCCATGACCACTGCCCCCAGCGCCACCGCCACCCGCTTGCTCGACGCCGCCGAGGCGCGCACCCGCCGTCTCGGCTTCAATGGCTTTTCATTCCGCGATCTCGCAGACGAGCTCGGCATCAAGAGCGCAAGCGTGCACCACCATTTCCCAACCAAGGCGGACCTTGGCGCTGCGATGATCCGCCGCTACCGGGAGCGCATCCTCGGCGCGCTTGGTGATCCAACCGCGGGTACGGCGGCAGACCAGCTCGCCGCGGTGGTCGCGGCGCACCGCACCACCTTGAGCGAGCTCGACGCCCTCTGCCTCGGCGCGATGCTGGGGGCTGAGGCATCGTCCCTGCAGGACGCGGTGTGCGCTGGCACGCGGGCGTTTTTTGTCGAGATCGTCGGCTGGGTGCGCGCCGTGTTGCAGCACGCCGGTGCACCGGAGGCTCACGCCGATGCGGACGCCAAGCGCCTGATCGCGACGATCAACGGCGCGATGATTATGGCGCGATCCCTCGGTGACCTTGCGGTCTATGACCAGGCGGTGAACCCGCTGGTCCAGAGCCTCGCGCCGATGAATTCCCGGTAACGCAAGCCGGTTCCGGTTGACGGCGCCGGATCGCTCTGGCACGCCTTACCCCACATCGACGAACCCCGCGGGAGAGACCGTGCGCGAACGCGTGCGGCGCCGAAGGAGCAAACGGCCCCGGAAACTCTCAGGCGCAAAGGACCGCGGGGGAATGATGCTCTGGAGAGCGGTGCCGACAACGCACCCACCGAAGAGGTAAAGCACCGGTTCGCCGGTGTTACTCTTTCAGGTCCGAGGACAGAGGGGGTCGTCAGACGGGTAGTCCGGGGTGTACCTCGGCCTATGTCCTGATGGCGACCAATCGTGTCCTGTGGAGCCGTCGATGTCTGACCCCGATCTGAAGATCACCCCCCTCGACCGGCTGCACCGCGCCCTCGGTGGCAAGATGG
>JAAFHH010000088.1 GCA_013297545.1 Alphaproteobacteria bacterium | reverse complement strand
GAGAGGGCTGCCTCCAGCAGGATAGCAACCGAGGACAGCACGACCATCTGCGCCAGGATCGGGCTCCAGGAATTCGGCAGGATGGTGTGGGTCAGCGTGTAGCTGGAACTGGCCCCAAACGCCTCCACCGCCGTGACGAAATCCCGCCGGCGCAAGGACAGCACTTGGGCGCGCGCGACCCGCGCGAAGGTGGGCACGCCGGTCAAGCCGACGGCCACCAGCGCCGCCATCTGGCTGCGGCCGAGCACGGCGATCAGCGCGAGTGCGAGCATGATCCCGGGCAACGCCAGCAGCAGATCGACGATGCGCATCAGCACGGTGTCGCGCCAGCCACCGAAGAACCCGGCGATCAAGCCCATCGGCACCCCGATGGACGCCGCCAGCAGCACCGCCCCCGCCGCGGTGGTGAGCGAGGTGCGCGCCCCGTGGACCACGCGGGCCAGAATGTCCCGCCCGAGTTCATCCGCGCCGAACGGGTGCATCGAGGACGGACCCTCCAGCATGTTGACCAGATCCTGGCTCAAGGGATCGAAGCCAAGCGGCGTCGCCGCAAACGCAACCGTGGTCAGTACGGCGAGGTAGCCGATGCTGAGCGCAGCTGCCGGCTCCCCCAGCAGCCGGCGAAACCCCTGGGCGCCGGAGCGGAGCACTTGGGTCATGGCACCTCCGCGGGGTGATGGCAGGCGACTCCCTCGACGAAAACGGGGATCTCAACCCGGCACCGGTCACTCGCGCGAAAGCAGCGGGGGTGGAACCGGCAGCCGGATGGCGGATTGGCCGGGCTCGGGATCTCGCCGGTCAGCACGATCCGCCCCGCGCGCCGGCTGACATCTGGCTCCGGCACGGCCGACAGCAGTGCCTGAGTGTAGGGGTGGCGCGGGTGGGCGAAGAGGTCGCGAGCCACCCCCATCTCCACCACCCGGCCGAGGTACATGACGGCAACACGGTCGGAGATGTGCTTTACCACTGATAAGTCATGCGCAATGAACAAGTAGGCAAGCCCGAGATCCCGCTGCAGATCCTGCAGCAGGTTGATGATCTGGGCCTGGATCGAAACATCGAGGGACGACACCGGCTCGTCGAGGATCAACAGCTCAGGCTTCAAGGCAAGGGCGCGGGCAATGCCGATGCGCTGCTTCTGACCGCCGGAGAAATCCTTCGGCAACCGGTGCCCGACCGAGGGCGAGAGGCCGACCATCTCAAACAATCGGGCGATCCACGCAGCGCCACCGAAATCCTCGAACACGCCGTGGATCTTCAACGGCTCTGCAATCGCCTCCGCCACCGGCAGCATCGGGTTGAGGGAGGAGAACGGGTCTTGAAACACATACTGCATGCGCCGGCGCACGGCGCGCCAGCCCGTGCGGCTCAAGCGGTCGACCCGTTGATCGCCAAAGCGGACTTCGCCGCCGGTCGCACCAATCAGCCCCATGATCGCCCGGCCGGTGGTGGTTTTGCCGCAACCGGATTCGCCCACTAGGCCGAGGGTTTCGCCCGCGGCCAAGCTGAACGATACGCCGTCGACCGCGCGCACCACCCGGGTCACCCGGCGCAAGAACCCGGTGCGGATCGGGAAGTGCACCTTCAGATCATCGACCTGCAGCAGATCCGCGCCGACCAGCTTCGCCGTGGTCCGCTCACCGTCACTGGCGCTAACCAGCTGAACTTCCTCAGCGAAGTGGCACGCACTGGCCGCGACCAGCGCTGGTTCCTCCTCCCGGCAGCGGGCGCGACCTCCTGAGAGGTGGCAGCGCGGATGGAACACGCAGCCCGGCGGCAGATCGGTGGGGGTTGGCGGTTGGCCCGGGATTGCATCGAGCCGCGCCCCCTGCGCGCCAAGCCGCGGGGCGGATCGCAACAACGCTGCGGTATAGGGATGGCGCGGGCGCTCGAAGATATCGCGCACGAGGCCCGTCTCAACAATCCGCCCGCCATACATCACGGCGACGCGGTGCGCGACTTCAGCGACGACGCCGAGATCATGGGTGATCAGCACCACGGCGGCCCCGGTCTCCTGCTGGCGCCGGGCCAGCAGCGCCAGCACTTGGGCTTGCACCGTGACATCAAGGGCTGTCGTCGGTTCATCAGCGATGATCAGCTTCGGCGCCCCAGCCATTGCCATCGCGATGGTGGCGCGCTGGCGCATGCCGCCGGAGAATTGATGGGGGTACTGGCGTGCGCGGTGGTCCGGGTCCGCGATGTCGACCGCGCGCAGGAGTTCAACGGCCGTCGCAGGTCCGTCGCGCGTGCTCAAGCGCCCGCGGGCGATCTCGCCTTCGACCAATTGGCGGCCGACTGGCATCAATGGGTTGAGCGTGGTCGCCGGGTCCTGGAACACGACGCCGATGTCGCGCCCACGGATTTCACGCAAGGTGGGTGCGTCCGCCCCCACCATCTCCTGGCCACCAAGCTGGATCGAGCCAGAGATCCGGGCGGATTTCGCGAGCAAGCCGGCGCAAGCCAGAGCGGTCACACTCTTGCCGGAGCCGGACTCGCCGACAATGCTCACGACTTCATTGGCGTAGACATCCAGGCTGATGCCCCGCACGGCGTTGATGATACGCCCGGTCCCCTCGAAACGGACAGCGAGGTCGCGGATCGAGAGGACCGGGGCCATGATCACCGGCGCGTGGTGGTGCGCAGCACCAGCATGTTGTCCATATCCAAGGTCCACCCCGTCAGGTTGCGGGCGGTGACGATGATGCCTTGGTCGTAGGTGTTGGTCGGGATGCCGAAGGCGGCTTCCACCAGCACTTTGTTCAGGTTGTCGTAGGCCGCCTTGATCGCATCGGCTGGCCCGAGCGTGGTGTTCACCCGCTCGATTGCCGCCAGATACTCCGGGTGCGGGTGGGGTTCACCCAGTACCGGGTTGTTGGCGGTGCGGTAGATCGAGTTGGTGGTGACACGAGTCGGGAACTTTTGCACGTTGCCGATCGCGCCGAAGATCGCATCGAAGCGGCCCTGCAGCATGGTCTGCACCAGCTCAGCACCCTCTTTGAGGTCGAGTTCGATGGTGATACCGACTTGGCGCAAGCTCGCCTGAACGATTTGGCTGAGTGCCACACCAGGCGCGTCGCCGGAATTCACCACCAGCTTCCAGTTGTTCATCTCGGCTTGTGACAGGCCGCTTTCGCGGATCAGGGCGCGGGCACGATCGAGGTTGTAGGCGTATGTCCGGGCATAGTTCGGGTCATGAGCCGGGCTGTTGGTCGCCCACGGCAGCGCCACCACTTGGCCGAGGCCGGCGTAGCCCGCCCGCAGCATGCCCTCGCGGTCCATCAGGTGGTTGAACGCCTGGCGGAACTTCGCGTTGCGGAACGGGCCGCGGGTTGAATTGATGCGGAACACTTGGACCAGTGGCCCTGGCCCATCGAGCACCGGGTAGCCGGCGGCTTTGAGGCGCGCCGCACTGCGCGACGTGCCGCCGTAGATCACGTCAACACCACCGGATTCCAGCGCCGCCGTGGCGGCTGCGTCCTGCGCGAAGATCGTGACCGTCACGTCGCGGATCATCGGCTGGCCCTGGCGCCAGTAGTTCGGGTTCGCGACCAGACGGATGCTTTGGCCGACGGTGCGATCGGCCAGCATGTAGGCGCCGGAACCCGCAGGACGCGTTTCCACCGTGTCGATCCCAGCCGGATCGATGATGGCGATGAACTGCAGGAAGTCGGTGATCTGGCGTTCAGGTGCCGGGGTCTTCAGGTTGATCCGGATGGTGAACGGATCAACCACCGTCCAATCCTGCACGAACGCCATGGTTGGATAGACGTTCTTGCCGCGCTGCGGGTCGTTCGCCTTGCGCAGATTGGCAGCGACCGCTTCGGCATTGAAGGTGCCACCGCTGTGGAAACGGACGTCCTGGCGCAACGTCAGCGTGACCGAGCGGCTGTCCGGTGCGATCGCCCAGGCACTGGCCAAGCTCGGGATCGCTTGGCCTTCGGGCGTGTATTCGATCAGCGTGTCGTAGAGGTTCTTGATCAGCGTGGCGTTCACGAAACTGAACTGGTGCGGATCGAAGTTCGCGATATCCGCCAGCACGGCCACCCGCAGCGGCTGACCTTGGGCGGCAGCAGGCGGTGCCAGCCCGACACCCAGCGAGACAACGGCTGCGGCAAGAGTACCGGCAAGCCCAAACGATCGACGGTTCATGGAAGCCTCCTCAGTCAGTGGGGTGGGACCGGGCAATCGTCCGGTCGGTGAAGCGCTCAAGCGGGTAGATCGGCCGCGGCAGGCGCGACCACGGCAGGGTGAAGACATCCGATTGACCGGGGCCGACGGTATCGGCGCGGATCACCCGGGAGGTCAGCGCGGCGAAGTACTGGAAGTTCGATGCAGTCTTGACGACCGCCATGTGGGCGGCTGCCGGCTCGACCCCGAACGCCCGCCAGACATCGGGCAGATTGCCGGCGACACCGCGCAGTTCTGAAATCAGAATGCGGATGGGACCGACGCGAAACACTACGACGCGGCCCATGTCGACCGCACTGTCCTGGTAGTTGGAGAGTGGCACCAGGCCGCCGCCGATGCGCTCGACCACGCCGGTGACGGTGACCGGCCTGAAGAACCGAGTCGCGACCTCGGCGCCGAGGTCGAGGGTCACCGTCGCCCCCTCGCCCGCCGCCACCAGCGTGGCGACCGCACGGGGGGCGATCATCGGCACCAGGGCGGGCTTGGCGATCTTCAGGCGCAGCATGGCTTCGAGCAGCACGGTGCTGTCGCCAGCCGCCCCGCCGAACACCGTGTCGCCGGTGTCCGACAGGATGACCAGGCCTTTGGGCGCGGCCTCGGCGGCGCGCACCGCGTCATCGACGCTGACGGCTTCGCGCACCAGGAAGGCATCGCGCAGCGACCAGGCGAGATCGGCCAACGCCGCTGCCAGCTGATCGGCAAGCGCTTGGTCGCCGGTGGTGGTGACCACGGCCGTCCAACCGCCTTCCGCCACATCCAGCCACGGCTGCATCGGGAACGGGGATGCCGCGAGCACGCGGGGGTCCGCCTCCATCTGGCGTGCGGCATCGAACCAGCGCTGCATCGGGCCGCTGCGGGTCAGGAACTGTTCTTGGTGCGTCACCAGCGGAATGGTCGCCAGCGCGATCGTGGGCTTCAGCCGTTCCCGCAGGATGCGCGCCAGCATCGCCATGCCAAGCCGGCCGGTGTCCTCGACATCGTGCGGCTGGGTGCGGTGGCCGACGATGCCCGTGACCGCCGCCACCATCCGCCGCGTGACCGAGCCGTGGTGATCGAGCCCCAGCACAATCGGCACATCCGGCCCCAAGATCTCCCGGCAAAGGGCGGCTTGCGCACCTTCCACATCATCTTCGCCATCGGCCGCACAGGCGCCGTGCAGCTGCAGGTGCAAACCATCGAGTGGTCCAGCCTTAGCAAGGCCCTGGCGGATCACGTCGAGGAAATGCTGGTGTGTCGCCCGGTCGATCCGCCCACCCGCGACCGCGTGGGCACGGTAGATCGGCACAGTCTCGAACCCATCGGCGGCTGCGTAGTGGCCACCGATCTGGCCAAGGGATCTCAGGTGGGTCGCGACATCCGCACCGTGATAGACGCCGTAGGCCTCAAAATCCGCCAGCCGTGTCGGTAGCGGATTGAAATCATTGGTTTCTTGACCGATGTGGATTAGGCCGATGCGCATCCCCGCCCCCCTAGAAGAACGTCTTCACGGCGTCGACCACCGTGTAGTCATCGTCAACCAGCAGCAGCACGTCCCACTTGTCGAACGTCGTGCACGGGTGCGCGATGCCGAGTGCGATCATGTCACCCACCGCTAGCGTGCTGTCCGCTGGCACCGTCAGGTGGGCGTGCTGATCGTTCAAGGAAGCCACCAGGTGACCCGCCGGCACCGGACCGGGGGCAACCATGCCGGCGCGGAACCAGGCGATCGGCTGCGGCAGGCTGGAATCATGGCTGATGTCGCGCTTGCCGACGGTCAGGATTGCCTTGGTCGGCTCCGGCCGCGACTGCACGTAGGCCCAGACCTCCAGCGCCGCCTGCAGCTGGCCGGGCGGCAGGGTGAGGCGGGTTTCGCTCAAAATCCGCTCATGCGCGTGGGCGTAGCCGAAGCTGTCGTGCGTCAAGTAGCAGCCGCTGCGGATCACTTTGACGACCGAGCGGCCGCCGAGCTTGGCGGCTTCGAACTGTTCGCCGACACGGTCATAGAACGCACTGCCGCCGGCACTCAGCACAATCGGTTGGCCCGCGGGGAACAAACCCTCGGATGCTGCTGCTTCGGCGACCGCCAGCACTTCGGCCAGCAGACGGTCAACGGCGGCGGTGTCCGGCAAGATGCCCTCGAAGCATTCGATGCCGGCAAGGCGCAGGCCCGGTGCGCCAGCAATCGCCCGGGCGACTGCCATCGCCTCGGCAAAACTGCGCGCCCCCGTTCTGCCAGCCGCAACGCCGATCTCAACCAGCACCCCCATCGGGGACGCGCCCTTGGTGCGCGCAGCACCAGCGGCGAGCGCGTCGACGACGGCGAGGCTGTCGGCCAGCACGATCAACTCGAACCCGGGATCCTTGAGCGTCGCAAAACACGCATCGATCTGCGCGCGGCCGGTCGGCTGGTTTGCCAGGATCACGCGCGGGAAACCGAACTGGCGGGCAACCGCCAGCTGCTGGGTGGTCGCGAGCGTGATCGCCCAGGCACCATCCCGGTGCTGCAGAGCGAACAGCTGCGGCGCCATCGTCGTTTTGCCGTGCGGCGCGATCACCAGGCCGTTGGCGGCCAGGAAGCGCGCCATCCAGACACTGTTGGCGGATAAGGGGCCGGCGCGCAGCACGGCGGCTGGCAGCGGCAAGTCGCCCTTCAGCAGGTTCCAACGCTGGTCACCCACCGCCTTCAGGGCGGACGCTGCCGGAATGCCCTTGGTCGCGGCATCCAGGGCCAGGTTCGCGATCATGGCACCATTGGCGGGCGGCAGGGGCAGCCTCATGACACAGCATCCAGCGGCGCGATCGGCCGGCGCACCTTGGTGTAGGTGACGGCGAGCGGATCAAAAGGAAACGGCCCGAACGTGTTGAGGTAGTGCACCGACGCGGCAATCTTCGAGAACGCCGCGAAGAAGTGATTGGACGATTTCACCACCACGATCTTCTTCGATTGCAGATCGATGCCAAGCTTGCTGAACGCCTCTGGGCTAAACGTCTGCGCGCGCTTGGTGCCGAGCACGATGTCGCAATTGCCAAGCCGCACGGCCGCAGCGGGACCGAGCGACACGACGCTCTGCTCAAACGGGATCAGCAGATCGTCAGTGGTGGCGAGCACCGTCACATGGCCATCGATCGGGTGGCCGGACACCGGTGTCGCCTTGCCACCAATGCGCAGCCAGAGCGGCGCCCCAGGGCCCGCCGCGCGGCAGAACTCGACCGCCACCGGGTCCCACAGCACGCCGATCGCGGCCGGCAGATCCGGATGCTGCAGCAGCGTTTCGATCATGATCGTGCCGTCGCCTGGCACGCCGCCGCCGGGATTGTCCCAGCGGTCGCCGAACACCAAGGGCTGACCCGCCGTTTCTCGCGCGAGCAGGATGCTGTCGGCTGGCGTGTAGTGTGGTGGCGCGGTGGCTTTGTCGAAGCTCAGCACCTCGTCGGCCAATTGCTTGGCGAGTGCCGCCCCTTTGGCCGGCTGGTCGTCGGTGATCACCAACACCTTCAGGCCGACTTCCGGCACGTCGCCGGCCGAAAACCCGTGGCCGATCGAAATCGACAGGATGTCGTCTTGACCCTCCATGGCCATCAGCCGGTCGACGAAGCTGCGGCCCGGCTCCCGGCTGGTCATGAAGCCGCCGCTCAAGGTCCGGCAGTCATAGAGCGATGTCACCGGCCGCACCTCGCCCCGCCAGGTGCGGATCGCGAGGTCGACCAAGTCTTCGGCGCGCGCCAGAAAATCCGTGTGCGGGAATTCCTTGAACAACACGGTGAGCGTGGCGGCATCGACGCGCTTTGGCGTCAAGTGACAGTGCAGGTCGTACTCCGCCCCGATCACGACATCCGGGCCGACCAACGCGCGGGCGTGGGCCAGCAGGTCGCCCTCACAATCATCATAGCCGTCCGCGACCATCGCTCCGTGCAGTCCAAACAGCACGATGTCGACCGGCAAGGCTGCGCGCAGCTGGGCCAAGATCTCATCGCGCAGGCTTTCATAGGCACCGCGGGCGACGAGGCCCGCTGGTTCTGCCCAGGTGCAAGTGCCCTCGATCACCGTGAAGCCGTCGGTCGCGGCACGGGCGCGTGCAGCGACCATCGGTGCCGAACACAAGGTCGGCGTCGGCGGGTGCGCACCCGGTGGCGCGTAGAACGCATCCTCAAACGCCGCCCGCCCCGCCGGCAGGGGCGCGAACGTGTTGGTCTCAGTCGCCAGTGACGCGACGAACATCCGCATGCCAAATCCCCTCCCCAGGGGCGGTACAAGGCATTCCATATCATGGAACGCTGGTCACCACCGATATCTTCCGTCCCGGCTACCCAGCTTGTCAATCGACAAGTTTTCCGCAAAAACGGGCTTGAGATGGCGAAAAAATGGGCGTCTAGTGGTGCGGCGCCAGGGTTGTGGCGTTCCATATTATAGGATGCGAGACGGTGACGATCGCAGACGATACAAAACCGACGCAGCCGGGCGAAGCCCGCATCCAGTCCGTCGCCCGCGCCAAGGCGATCTTGGATGTGTTGGCCCAGGGCGACGCTGGGTTCGTGTCGCTGCGCGCCATCGCGCTCAAGCTCGGGCTGGCGAAGACCACCGTGTTCAATCTGCTGACCGCGCTGGTCGATGTCGGCTTGGTGGAACGCGATGCCACCCAGGGCGCCTACCGGCTTGGCCTCGGCATGCTGGTCTATGGCCGCGCGGTCGAACGGCGCACCGACATTGTGGGTGCCCTACGGCCCTATCTCGTGCGCCTGTGCGCCGCGACGCGCGAGACTGTGAACCTTGCGCTCCCCTGCCCGACCGATGTGCTGATCGTCGACAGTCTGGAAGGCTCGCAGACCTTGCGCATCACCTCCTACACCGGCACGCGCGCCTCATACCATTCCACTGCGTGCGGGCGCGCCCTGCTCGCGCACGCCACGCCTGCCGTGCGCCGCCAGGTGTTCAGCTTGCTACCGCTTGCTCCGCTCACGCCGCACACCACCACCGATCCCGTGGCGTTGGAGGCGATTCTAGCGGAGTGCCGCAGCACCGGCTTCGTGTCGGAGGTGGAGGAGAACGAGACCGGTGCGGCGTGCGTCGCGAGCCCGGTGTTCGATCACCGCGGCGAGGCGGTGGCCGCTGTCTCGATCGCCGGCCCCCTCGCCCGGATGGACGTGAGCACGCGCCGGCGCTTGGGCGCCTTGTTGGTCGACACCCTCGCTGAGGCGCGCCGCACCATCCCCGGTGCTCGGGAGGCCGCATGACCAAGCGTGTGCTGATCGCCGGCTGCTACCACGAAACCAACACCTTCCTCGACATCCCAACCGGGTTCGATCAGGTGCTGGTCTGCCGCGGGGAGGACTTCTTTCGCCGCCGC
>JAAFHH010000087.1 GCA_013297545.1 Alphaproteobacteria bacterium | reverse complement strand
GGGCTGGCTTGTAGGCCAGCACCGTCGCGCGCGAGCCGCCGGTGTGTGCGCCAAGATCGATCAGCACATCGATCTGATCGGCTTCAATGCGCTGGGCGAGATCGGCATCCTTGATCCCGCACGTGATGCGCCATCCGTCCGACATGCTGCGGAACCGATCGGTCCAAAAGTCGGCGGACGCCACTTCGGCGTAGCTGAAGATTTCCACCTGGCTGCGATCGTGGTTGGCGTACAGCGGATGCAGGAAATAGCTGACGGAGTGGCCACGGAAATCCGGTGATAGGTAGCCAATGCGCAGTCGCCGATCCGGATCGCGCACATTCGCGAACACCTTATCGGTTGGGTAAAACTTCGACGCGTGCAGTTCACCCCAGCGCATCGTCTCCAAATACAGGTCGCGGGCGGTGACCGCGGGATCATACTGCATGCCGAACAGCAGATTGGAGTGAAACGCCGCGTTCGTCGGCGCCAGTTCCTGCGCCCGACGCAGATGGTGCAACGCCGGTTCGTATTCGGTGATTGCTTGGTAAACCAGCGCCAGATTGTTGTGCGACTGTGGCGAGTTCGGATCGCATTCCAACGCCTTAAGGTAGGCTTCCTTCGACTCGGCAATCCGGCCCTTGGCATGCAGGATGCCACCGATATGCGACCAGCCCGCCGCATAGCTTGGCTGCAGCTCGACGGCGCGACGCAAATGCTCCAACGCCTCATCCAGCTGGCCGAGTGAGTTCAACGCAAGCGCAAGATTGTTCAGATCCCCGCTGCGATCCGGATTCTTGGTCAACACGACCCGCAACAGGGGCTCAGCCTCCGCCAACCGACCAACATTGACGTACTGGCTCGCAAGCGCGCTCAACACGTCGATGTTGTCCGGATCGAGTGAGCGGGAATGCTCAAACTCAAGAACCGAACGTTCTGGATAGACGGCGTTGCTGAAGTTAATCCCGGCATTGTAGTGCGCAATTGCCAGTGACGATTTGAACTCTACTGCCTCATTCATCTTCTGTTCGGCAACGTCCACTTGCCCCAGCGCTCTATACGCCTCACCCAACATGCCCGTTGCGACGATCGATGCCGCAATAACTGCAGCCTGCTTTTGGTAGTACTGCGCGCTAATCTCGTACTCAGCGGCCGTGGCGTGAAACTGCGCCAGGCGAAAGGCGAACTCAGACAAGTCCGTGGCCTGGCGGATAAACCCGCGCAACCGACCAATCCGCTCCTGCACTTCGAGCGACGACGTCTCAAGGATCTCGCGTCTTGGCAGCGGTGTGGCGTTAAACTCATTGAAATCGAGTTCAAACGCCCGATCGAGCCGTTTCGCCGCCTCCCCCAAGTCGCCACGGAGTTCGTTTACCGACCCTAGGCTGCGCAACGCCTCACTGTTGTTACGGCTCAAATTGATGGCACGGGTAAGGTATTCTTCAGCACCCTCAAGATCCGAATTGCGACGCAGCGCGATGCCAAGGTTGGTCAACACATCGATGTTATCCGGCTTCAGCTCAAGTGCCTTCTTATAGTACTCAACAGCACGTTCAACCGAGCCCAAATCCATATGGCAATTGGCGAGATTGTAGTAGGCTTCGGAACTTGTCTCATCCAGCCGCAAGGCTTCAAGGTAGCAAAACAGCGCCTCATCAAGGTCGCCAGTCTCGCGCGCGATTTTGCCGAGCAGTAGCTGCACCATCGATGAATCCGGAGCCAACACGCTTGCCGAATCCAAGGTGTTCTTCGCCTCGTCAAGACGCGACAGCTCGATCAACGATGCGGCAATCCCAACATAGGCATCGACGCAGGTTGCAGAGCAGCTGAGCGCACGGCGAAATGCAGCGATTGCTTCGCCATGTTCCGCCCGCGCAGCCAAGGCACGCGCCACGGCAAGCTGGGCCGATTCCGAATTCGGATGCCGCGCAACAGCCTTGCGCAGCTGGTCAACCGCCAGATCGCGGCGACGCAGCGCCAAGTAGGCCAGGCCAAGCCCGACCATTGCTTCCGGGTGGTCTGGCTCGAGTGCCAGTGTTTTCTGGAAGCGCTGCAGCGCCATCGGCGCGCTACCGCGGTTCAGTGCCAAAGTGCCGAGAGTTGCGTGAAAATCCGCCACGGTCGGGTCAGCAGACGCCGCCCGCTCAATCCACCGGGTCGCCGCCTCAACATCACCGTCCTCGTAGGCGAGCATGCCGCGATAGTACAACGCGCCCGCATGATCTGCGACGCTTGCTAGGATCGTGTCGTAGATGTGTCGAGCGTGCGCCCGATCCCCGCGCTGGTGTGCGTTCAGGCCGAGCTGCAATGCGTCTTGAACAGAAACGCTTTGAGATGACATACGAGCAGACCTTCTGACGGAGCGGGGACAAGACGCCGAGGCGGTCAAGCCGGATGAGGTTGGCCGTCAATTGATGGCGATAGTTCTTTGAAAATGCAACATCTTCCGATGTCGCCTGGGCTGACAAACACCCATCCGCACAACAGAAAACGGGCAGCCAAGCGGCTGCCCGTTCCTGTAAGCGCTACTGCGAAGGGCTGGCAAGCCAGCCCTCAGTCACTAGAACAGACGCAGGATGCTCTGTTCGGACTGTGCGGTGATGCTGAGCGACACAACACCAAGCTGCTGACGGGTCTGCAGCGAGGTGAGGTTGGCGCTTTCTTCGTTCAGGTCGGCCAGGGTGAGCTGCTCCGAACCCGAGCGCAGGTTTTGGGTGTACGACTTCGCGAAGTCCAGACGCACGGTCAGGATGGCGTTTTGCGACGCGAGGCCAGCTTGGTCGGCCCGGAGCTTCGACAGCGCGTTGCTGACGACGGACTGACGGCTGGTGATCAGCGTGGAGTTCACACCGTTAATCGTGACGTTTGCGACCGAGTTGATCGAGGCCGTCGATGCGACCGACTGACGCGAAGCAACCGAGCCACTCGTACCAACTGACGGCGAGGACGAAACAGCAGCAACCGACTCACGGCTTGCGATCGACTGGATCGACGCAACCGACGCACGCGACGCGGCCGACGGGACCGAGTCGGTGTTGGTTGCATTGCCTGGCTGGCTGTTGGCGCTGCCAACGGTGCCTTGCGAGGCAACCGACAGAATGTCGGGCTCAGCCGCACGCAAGCTCACGGCTGCAACCGACGCCAGCGAAGCAATCGACTGGATGGTGACCGTCGAAGCGACGGAAGCGCGCGACGCAACCGACGGGATTTCCGTCGTGAACGTGAAGAACAAGTTGGTCGCCACGGTCGCGAGACCAAGGCCAGCCGAGTCATTCCGGATCGCCGTCAGCGACAGGCCAACAGCCGAGCTCAGACCACCGAACTTGAACTGCAGGGACTGCGAGCCGTTGTTGATCAGGTTGGTGCCCTGATAGCTTGTGTCGTTTGCAAGCGCATCGACCTGGCCGATCAAGCGGTTGTATTCACGGGTCAGGCTGGCCGAGCCATCCGAGCTGGTGGCGTTGGTCAGGCTGGTCAGCGTGCCTTGCAGCTGCTCAACCAACTTGGTGATCGCGGTCAGGCCGGACAGGGCGGTCTGGATAGCATTCAGGCCCTGTTCGATCGACGACAGGCCCGAGGAGAAGTCAGTGGCGCGATCGGTGAGCGCCTGAGCAGCGAAGAACGCCGGAGCGTTGTCAACGGCGCTCGAAACCTTCAGACCAGAGGCCAAACGACCAGAGGTACGGTCGAGCAGGCTCTTGGTGTTGTTCAGCGAGAGCAGGTTCGCCCGGGTGGACGACGAGAGTTTAATATCGGACATAGGTCTGTTCCTCGTTTCAGAGTGGTCAGCCCGCGTTCTGACGGGCATCCAACCGGTCACAAACCGGGGACAGGCGGAGTAAACCCCATTTCGCCGCGCAGATCAACTGCATCTGTGGCTCCTGTGGCGCGCTGGCTGACTGGTAGGCCTTGAGTGTTCGCACGCTTCGGGTAGTCTCCCGCCGCGACCGGGGCGACGCAATGGCGCCGTGTCCTCAACAGCTCAGCTGAGGGAGCATCGGGTGGCCAAGGTGCCAGGCAACGGATTCGATCAAGCGCTGGCAGCCCATGGGCGCGGTGATTTTCCGGCTGCGATCGCCGGATATCGATCGGTGCTTGCCCGTCTGCCAAGACATGTTGATGCGCTCAATCTTTTGGGCGTTGCGTTGCTGGCCGTGGGCGATGCCAGCGCGGCCGTGACAGCCTTGCGAAAAGTTGTTGCAATCGACGCAGGGTTTGCGGCCGCCCGGGTCAATCTCGCTTTGGCGCTCAGGGCCATTGGCGACCCGGCTGCGGCGCTACCGCACTTTCGCCAAGCCGTCCGGATCGCGCCAAACGATCCCGATACTCACCATGCGCTTGGCAGCGAACTCAGTCAGCTCGGCCAAGACCAAGAGGCCATGGCGTGCTTTCGCCAGGCACTCGCACTCGCCCCCGACCACGCTCCAGCGGCGATAAACCTGTCGGCGCTGCTGGAGCGAGCCGGTCTTGAGGCGCAGGCAATCGACATGGCAGAGCAGGCTTGCCGCCATGCGCCGAGCGATCCGCAGGCCTGGATCGCGCTCGGCCTGCGTCGGATGGCAGCAACGCGCTTTGTTTCCGCACTCGAAGCGTTTCACCGCGCGGCCGCACTCGATCCGCGGAGCCTGCAGGCGGCTTCCAACCAGGCGCTGGCTCTCTATCATCTCAAACGATTTGCCGAAGCGATCGCGCAGCAGCGCTTAGCCGTGGCGAACGCCCCAACCGACCGCAGTGAGCAGGTCCAACTGGCCGAGTTTCTGCTCGCCAGCGGCGATCTTGCAGCAGCAGAAGGGCTGTTTGAACGGTTGGTCGAGGACTGGCCGGCCGATAGCCGGTGCTGCACTGGCCTTGCGCTGTGCATCTTTCACCGCACGCCAGAGCAGGCCCGAGCCTTGCTGAACCGGGTCCGCGCGCATCCGCCGCGGCTGGTTCCCGAGGCGATCAGATGGATCCAGGCACTTCATGATCTGGGGGAGAAATCTGCCTCCCTCGCTGAGCTGCGTGCCCTGGAAGACCGCGACGATCTCGGCCTACTCGAGCGCATGCTTGTGGCCGACCGGTATCGCAACATCGGGCAATACGCGGAGCAACAACGGGCCCTCCAGGCGATTGTCACCGCCTATCCGACCGAAAGCGCGCCCCGCGTTCGCCTGGCAACCGCGCTGTATGACAATGGTGCCTTGGATGCCGCGTTGACGGAAGCGCGCGCTGCTTGCGTGTTTGCGCCGAATGACGCCAGTGCCCACGACGCGCTCGGCTTCGTTCTTCAGGGTATCGGTCGCTCGGAGGAGGCCGAAGTGGCCTTGCGTCGCGCCATGGAACTCGATCCGCTGCGCTCAGAGGTGCACAGCAACCTCGGCAACACGCTGCGGATCTTGAACCGGCTTTCGGAAGCCGCCGAGTGCTATCGGCGCTCAATTGAGCTCGCCCCCGAGTCCCCATTTGCCTTCAGCAACCTCGCGACAACGTTGATGGATCTGGGCGAGCTGGGTGAGGCCGTGACTGCCTTTCGCGCCGCCCTGGAGCGTCGGCCCGACTGGTCGGAAGGTCTGTCGAACCTGATTTTTGCCATGGGCTACATGCCGCAGTTCACCGCCGCCGATCACCTGGCCGAGCGTCGACGGTGGTGGGATAGCTTCGGCGCTCCGCTCTATCAGCCGCGCACCTTCGACAACGTGCGATCGGTGGATCGACCACTGCGCGTCGGATACGTGTCCGCCGACTTCCGGCACCACGCCGCCGGCTACGTGCTAGCCCCGATTCTGTTTAACCACGATCCAAACGTGGTGCAGAGCGTGTGTTACTATGGCGGTTCCGTGGAAGACGACATGACGGAACGCTTCCGGGCCGCTGCGGCGGAGTGGCAACTCGTCTTAGGGCTCTCCGATGACGCACTGGCGGACCTAATCCGGCGCGATCGCATTGATATTCTGGTCGACGTGTCCGGCCACACGGCAGGCAATCGCCTGAAGGTATTTGCACGCAAACCGGCGCCCGTGCAGGTCCACGCCTGGGGTCAGCTCGGCGGCACGGGCCTTGAGACGATCGACTACATGCTGGCAGACCCGATGCTGATCCCCGCTGCGGACCGGCCAATGTTCGCGGAAACCGTCGTCGATCTGCCCTGCTGGATCGCGTTTCAAACCCCCGATCGGGAGATGCTGATTGACGTCGCCCCGGCGCCGGCACTCGCTGGCGGTGGCATCACCTTTGGCTGCTTCAACCGGTTGGCCAAAGTCACGCCGCCGGTCGTCGCGTTGTGGGCACGCGTTTTGGCCGCGATCCCCGATGCCAGACTGCTGATGAAAACCATGCAGTTCGACGAGCATGCCAACGTCGTACGCATGCGTGCTGCGTTTGCAGCCGAAGGCATTGATCCCGATCGACTGCGGTTTCGCGGGCGGACGCCGCGGCGGGACCACCTGGCGGCGTACGGCGAGATCGACATCCAACTGGACCCATTCCCGCAGGCGGGTGGCGTCACCACGCTTGAGTCGTTGTGGATGGGTGTCCCATCGATCGCCTTGCCGATGCAGTCGCCATCCAGCCGCGCCACCGCGGCGATCCAGGCCTCGATCGGTCTCGGCCATTTGAACGCCCGGGACGAGGCCGACTATGTCCGTATCGCGGTCGCCTTAGCCGCGGATACGGCTGGGCTGGCAGCGCTGCGACGTGACCTTAGGTCCATCTTCGCAGCGCATCCCGTTGGCAATGCGCTGGCATACACGCGGGCCGTCGAGGACACTTACCGGCACCTCTGGCGCGCTTGGTGTACCGGCGCGCAGACACCCGCTTAGACCCCTCCCCTGCTGGTGCGGAAACCCTCATGACCCTCGACCATGACCTCGCTGTAGCAGCCGATCGGCATCGCACCGGTGACATGAGCGGCGCAGCCGCCGGGTATCGTGCTATCTTGGCGCGCGATCCCCATCACGCCAAAGCCAAGCATCTGCTCGGTCTGGTCCGGTGGCACGATGGTGCACTCACCGAGGCTCGCGACCTCATCCAGGCCGCCATCCAGACCGCACCAGCGGATGCTGACGCCGCCCGCGACCTTGGCGGCGTCCTCTACGGACTGGGCGATATCGAGGGGGCCATCGCGGCGCTGCGCCGCAGCCTCGCGCTGCTGGCGAACCAACCCGCAGCAGCCCTCGACCTCGGCCGAATGTTGCTGGAGGCCGACCGCGCGGCGGAGGCGACTGAAGCGCTGCGTCAAGCCGAAGCACTGGCTCCCAACGATGTCGAAGTCCTGCTCACCTTGGCTCAAGCCCTGCGCATCACGGGCCACAGCGTCAAAGCCATTCCCGTGCTGCACCGCGTGCTGGCGCTCGATCCGAAGGCGTCTGCAGCGTATGTCGGGCTTGGCATCGCAGCCGATCTCCTCAAACAACCGACCGAGGCAGAACGCTACTATCTCGACGCGCTGCGCCTGCAGCCGGGGCAGCCGTTGGTGCTGATGGATTTGGCGAACATCCAGCGCCAGCAGGGGCGGCTCGCCGAAGCAGAAGCGAGCTATCGCGCCGCCGTCGCGGCCGACCCCGACCTGGCAGACGCGCGCAACAATCTTGGTGTGTTGCTGAGCGAAACAGGCCGCTTGGAGGAGGCGATCGCCGCCTTCGCCATGGCCGAAGCGGCCCAGCCTGGCCACGTCTCGGCCGCGATCAATCTGGGCAATACGCTGCGCCAACGCGGCGACCTGGCTGGCGCTGCTGCAGCCTACGAACGCGCGCAAGCGCAAACCCCCAATGCGATTGCGGCGGTGAACCAGGCGACCGTGCTGCTCGACCTCGGTCGGCCGGCTGATGCGCTCGTCGCCGCCCGCCGCGCCCACAGCCTGGAGGCCACATCAGCGATCGCAATGGCAGTGCTGGCGGATGCCATGGTGGCGGCCGGCGAGGATTTGGCGCAGGCAGCCGTGCTGTATCGGCGTGCGCTGTTGGCAGACGACAGCGATGCCACGACGATGCAAAACCTCCTGCGCACCTTGGTGTTGCTCCAGCAGTGGGACGAAGCGCTGCCGCTGTCTGAGCGTGCGATGGCTGTGCTCGCAACGCATGCCGATGTCCTGACCCTGCGCTCGATCGCGCTGCGCCACGCCAATCGCATGGACGACGCGCTGGCGACCGCTGAGCAGGCGGTGGCGCGCGACGCAGACAGCGCGCCTGCCGCGATGGCCAAAGCGTCAGCCCTGGCCACCCTCGGCCGCCACGAAGAAGCCGTCGCGATCTATCAGGTGTTGGCGGAACGCGGTGCGGAAACGGCGAAAACCGGTCTCGCCCTCTCGATGCTCGAAACCATGGAGTACGACAGCGCGATCGAAGCCGCCCGGAATGCTGGTGAAGCCGGGCGCAATCTGTTGGCCGTGGCGCTGCACCGCAGTGGCCGGCGCGACGAAGCGCTGGAGGTCTTCGAAACCGGGCTGCGCGACCGGCCAACCGACAGCGTGCTGTTGCTCAACATGGGCAATCTGTTGCGCGACCTCGGCCGCATCCACGAAGCCGAAAGCGCCTATGCTGCCGCAATCAAGGCTGATCCAACCAACACCAAGCTGTTGAACAATCACGCTAATGTGTTGATGGACCTCGGCCGGGTCCCAGAAACCGTCGACCAACTGCGCAGCCTCTTGGTCCAAGTGCCGGATTGGGCGATGGCGCACTCCAATTTGGTGTTCAACCTTGGCTTTGACGCGCGCGCTTCGCTCGATGACTTGTTGGCCGAACGCACACGGTGGTGGGACCGCCATGGCGCACCGCTGGCGCCCACGGCGCCGACCTTCCGTGGCACGCGCGACCCGAACCGCCGGCTGCGCATCGGCTACGTCTCGGCCGATTTCCGCACCCACGCGGCCGGCTCGGTCGCCCTTGCCTTCATCCCGCACCATGACCCGGCCGAGGTCGAGGTCGCGATGTACCACCACACCTTGAGCGAGGATGACGTCACCGCCCGCTTCAAGGCGACCGCCCACCTGTGGCGGCGCATCGAACGGCTGAGCGAAGCGGCACTGGCGGCCCAAATCCACGAGGACGCAATCGACGTGCTGGTGGACCTGTCCGGCCACACGGCCGGGAACCGGCTGCTCGCATTTGCGCGCAAGCCCGCCCCGATCCAGGCCAGCGGTTGGGGCTCGCTTGGCGGCACGGGCTTGAAGACGATCGACTACACCTACGCCGATCCCGGCCTCATCCCGCCCGAGATGCGCGGCGGCTTCGCCGAAACCGTCGTCGATCTGCCGAGTTGGATCGTGCTCGATCCCCCCGCCGAAGCCCCGGCCGTGGCGGATCTGCCGAGCGCTTGGGGCCGACCCTTCACGTTCGGATCGCTCAACCGGTTGGCCAAGATCTCTGACGCCGTGGTCGCCCTGTGGGCCGACATCCTGCGCGCCGCCCCCACCTCGCGGTTGCTGATGAAGGCGCCGCAGCTCAACTCCACCTTCAACCGGGAGCGCATGAGTGCTGCCTTTGCCAGCCACGGGATCGATGCCGCCCGCATCGAGTTCCGGGGCGGATCGAGCCGCAATATCCACTTGAGTGCCCACGCCGACATCGACGTGCTGCTGGACCCATTCCCGCAGAACGGCGGCGTGACAACCCTGGAGAGCCTGTGGATGGGTGTGCCTGTGGTCACCCAGCTCGGCAGATCGG
>JAAFHH010000086.1 GCA_013297545.1 Alphaproteobacteria bacterium | reverse complement strand
GAGCACCACCAACTGGTCACCGGTGATCCGCACCAGGCCACCGAACCAGCGATCAGCAATAACAAGTTCGCGCGTGTAGTAGGCCGTGTCCGGCCCGTAGACGAACACGACCAGATTGCGCAGCGCCAAGCTCGCCCCGAACGAGGCGATCACCAGCGTGATGGCACTGCCGTGGCGCCTGAGCCGCGCGAACAGCACCCGGTCGAGTGCTAGCACCAGCAAAGCCGCGCCAGCTGCCCCCAACACCAGCGCCAATACAAAACCCCAGCCGAAGGTGAGGCCGCCGAAGCGGCCGATGCCACCGATCCAGGGCCCGAGGGCCGCAAGCGCGCTCAGCGCGAAATACCCACCCCAGGTGATCGTCTCGCCATGGGTGAAGTTGGCAAAGCGCAGGATCGAATAGGTCATGGTGAGGCCGATTGCCCCCAGCGCAATCATCGCGCCCTGCAGCAGCCCATTGGTCACCACCTGCGGCAGGGTTGACCAGAAGAGATCGTCGAACCCCATCACCAAACCGCCACCGCGCCGTCGCTGCGCGGGTCGGTTGCACCCTCCAGCAGCCCATCGGCGTGGCGGGCGATCAGGCCGGCGTGGCCGCAGGTGTCGGACCACTTCGGCAAGCGTTCCGTGTCATGGCCCATGGTGTCGAGCTGCTCGACCAACCGGTCCGGCCAATCGGCTTCGAGCTTCAAGGTCACACTCTCCGCCCCCCAGGTCCGGCCGAGCAGCCAGCGTGGTGCGGACACAGCGGCTTGCGGGTCCTGGCCGAACATGGCGTAGCGCGCGAACACGGCGGCTTGGAATTGCGGCTGACCATCGCCACCCATGGTGCCGAACACGATGTCCCGGCCATCCTTCAGCCGCGCGAAGCTTGGGTTCAGCGTGTGGTAGGGGCGCCTGCCCGGGGTCAGGTAGTTCGGGTGCTTGGCGTCCAAACTGAACCCCGCGCCGCGGTTCTGCAGCACGAGGCCTGTGCTGGGGCTGACCACGCCGGAGCCGAATTCCCAATACAGGCTCTGGATCAGGCTGACCGCGCGGCCATCGCCATCGATCACGCCGAGCCAGATCGTCCCGCCCTCATCTTCTGGCATCGGCCAGGGGGCGGCGCGGTTGGGCGCGATTTCAGCGGCTTCGCGCGCCAGTACGAAGCTGGTCAGTTGCTCGGTGACGTCAATGCGCATGGAGTGTGGGTCAGCCAATTCCTGATCGCGCACCCGAAACGCACGCTTGGTCGCCTCCACCAGCGCGTGGACGAAATGGACGTCGTCCGCCGCCTCCAAATTCAACCGCGCGAGGATGCCGAGGATCATCGCGGTGCAGAAGCCTTGGGTCGGTGGCGGCAGGGTGTAGACCCGGCCGATTGGCAAGGCGACCGACAGCGGCTCCACAATGCGGGCTTGGTAGGCCGCGAAATCTGATAGCGCGAGTGGGCTGCCGGCGGCCTGCAGGTCGGCTGCGAGATCACGGGCCAGCGCGCCGCGATAGACACTGTCGAGCCCATCTTCGCACAGCCGCTGCAGCGTATGGGCAAGCGTTGACTGGCGAAACCGGCTGCCCGCCGCTGGCGGCGCGCGGTTGACCAGAAACGTGTCGGCAAAGCCCGGCTGGTCGATCACTTCGGCGAGCTTCACCGTGGTGTAGTGGTGCTGGCTCTGGGTGACTGGTGCCCCCTCCTCCGCCAGCGCCATGGCATCGGCGAGCACGGCACTGAGCGGCAACGCCTTACCCCAGCGCGCCGCGTGACCAAGGGCCGCCGCCCAGCCGCCGATCGTACCAGGGACTGTGAGGGCCGCGTTCGGACCGCGCGTCGGCAGCCGGTCCAAACCAGCGTAGCGCGCGGGCGTGGCGCCAGCCGCCGCTTGACCAGCGGCATCGATCGCAATCGGCGCCTCGCCCGGCTCCGCAATGATCCAGAAACCATCGCCGCCGAGCCCGGTCATGTGCGGGTAGACGACGGCGATCGCGGCTGCCGTCGCAACCGCGGCTTCGACCGCATTGCCGCCGGCGCGCAGCACCCGCAAGCCGGCTTCCGAGGCGAGCCGGTGCGGGCTCGTCACCATGCCGTTAAATCCGCGGGGGGTCTGGTGCATTGGGGATCCTATATCCAAAACGGCATGGTGAGCATGGCCACCAAGGTTTGCACAGTGATGATGCCCGCGACCAGCGGCGCATCGCCGCCGAGCTGGCGGGCGAGCACATAACTCGATGCCGCCGTCGGTGAGGCCGCCAAGATCACCGCGACCGCCGCCTCCACCCCGGTGAGGCCGAGGGCGCGGACACTCCAGGACACGCACGCCGGCACGACAATCAGCTTGAGCGCCACCGCCAGTGCCAAGGGCGCCTTTGCCCGCCCGACGGCCCGCACATCGAGCCCGGCGCCAATACACATGAGGCCGATGCCAATCGCCGCCTGGGCCAGCAACAGCAAGGTCGCGCGCAAGGGGCCTGCGAGCCCGATACCGCTGATGGACAGCACGGCGCCGATCACACAGCCCAGAATCAACGGGTTGCTCGCGATCTGCCACGCAACCGCACGCAGCGATGGCCGCCGGCCGACACACACGGCGAACGCCCCCACCACCAGCACATTCACGAGGGGGACAATGAAACCGGCCAGAATCGCGGCAACCGCCGTGCCTTGGGCACCATAGAGCGTGGCCGCCAAACCAAAGCAGACGAAGTTGTTGAACCGAATGGCACCCTGCAGCACGGAGGTTTGCGCCGGCCCATCGCAGCCGAGCGCGCGTGCCGCCAGCAGGCTGAGCGGCGTCAACACCAGCAGGACCGGCACCGTCGCCAAGGCCAGCCGGTCCACCGCGACCGTTGCCAGATCCGCTTCCGCGAGGCTCACCACCAACAGGGCCGGCAACAGCACGCGGTAGGAGATGTACTCCGCCCCGGCCCAGAACCCATCGGGCACGCCTTTGAGCCGCCGCAGCAGCACGCCGAGGGCAATCACCAGCACAAGGGGCAGAATCGCTAGAACCATGCCGGGGCAAGGCTAGCCGCCTCGGAACCGCAGGCAGTAGCGCCATCGGCGCGGGTTGCCTATGCGCGCTGCCACAAACTGGCATCAACCGGGCGGACAGTGTAGGCTCACCCGTCAATGGCGGATGCGATCTATCATTTGGCCGATGCAGCGGCGTGGCCCGAGGCCACCGCGTCGGGCCAATACCACGGCACGGCGTTCGACCGGCAGGACGGCTTCATCCATTTCTCTTCCGAGTCAGAGGTGCGTGCCTCAGCTGCCAAGCACCGGGCTGGACGCAGCGACGTCGTACTGGTGGCGGTTGACCCGACCCTGCTTGGCGCTGCGTTGAAGTGGGAGCCGGCGCGCGGTGGTGTGCTGTTCCCGCACCTCTATGGCCCGCTCGACCTCTCGGCCGTGCTGTGGGCGCTGCCCCTGCCGCTTGGCCCCGACGGGGTTCACCAGTTTCCGGAGACTGTCGCCCCGTGATCAAGGCTTTGCCGCACCTGTTCGCCGTCGTGCTCTATGGCGTGCTCGCTGTCGTTGTTGCTGTCGCGTTTCCAGATCGGGTGGTGGTGACGCAAACCACCATCGGCTGGATCGTCGGCGCACTGGTGTTCGTCAGCGCCGTGCTGCTGCACGAGATCTGGGCGCGCCGGCGCAATCAGCGCGCAACAGCGGAGCGGATCGCCGCCATCGCAGCCGTGGTCAAGCGCCTGCGCGATGAGGCCGTGCCGAAGGCTGCTACCCCCTCGGTCGCCGAAGCACCCCTGCCCGATGAAGGCGCACCCGCGCGCCCGAACGAGATGGAACTGCTGCAGCGCTTGTCCCAGCAGATCCGCACCCCACCCGAAATCGCCGCCAAAGTGCCGAAGCCGAAGCCGGCCCCGATCGCGCCGGCCCCGATCGCGCCGGCGATTGAACCGAGCGTGCCGGACCCCGGCATGATGGACAGTGCGGCGGCCGAGCGCACCTCCCAGGCCTTCGCCGCTGCTGGCCGCCAGGCTGAGCCCAGCCTCGGCCCGATTGAGCCGGCCGAACCCCCACCACCGCGGCGCGTCGCCGCCCAGCGCCCGCCGCGCGATGACCGCTACTTCGATCCCGATCCACCCGATGACGACACACCGATCGGCCCTGAAGAAGTCGATGACGAGGCCTACCTGATCGAGAGCGTGCGCGAGGCGCTCGATAACGACCGCATTGAACTCTACGTCCGCGACGTGGTGGCGTTGCCGTCGCGCAAGCTCGAGTTCTTGGACTGTATCGGCCAAGTGCGTACCCACGACGGCAAGATCATCGCCCCCGATGTCTACGGGCCGGTGGTTGAGCAATATGGCTACGCGACGGGGGTCGCGAACATGCTGCTGTTGCGCATCGTCCAGCACATCCGCCGTGGCCGACGCCGGGGCCAGGCCGTGCCGTTCATCTGCTCGATCGGCAAGTCGACCCTGTCGGATCGCACGTTCTTCGTCGATTTCGTCAGCTTCATGCGCGACAACGCGGACCTCGCCCCCCACGTGGTGTTCGCGCTGGCGCAGTACGATCTCTACCGGCTGGATCCACGGGCGGATGAGGAACTCGCCAACCTCGCCAAGCTTGGCTTCCGGTTCTGCCTGGATGAGGTGCAGAACCTCGACCTGTTCGTGAACGACTTGTCGCAAAAGGGCTTCCGGTTCGTGAAGGTGAAGAGCAGCTTGCTCACCACCACGCTCGATCGCTCCGGCGACCCGCGGGCGTTGAAGCGAGCCTTGGATCGCGGCGCGATGGACTTGATCGTCGAAGATTTGAGTTCGGAATCCCAAGTGCTGGATCTACTGGACTACGCGGTCGACTTCGGTGCCGGCCCGGTGTTCGGCCCGGCGCGCCCCCTGTAAAGGATCTGTCATGGTCGAGATCTTGGCCGGCATCGCACCGATTGCGCGGCGCTATCGCGCGCTGATCGTCGACCTCTGGGGCGTGCTGCACGACGGTGCCACACCGTTTCCAGGCGCCCAGGCCGCCCTCGCGGGTGCGATGGCGACAGGCATCCAGGTGCAGCTCTTGTCTAACGCCCCGCGCCCGGTTGCCCCAGTGGTCGTGCGGCTGGGCGAGCTTGGCTATCCGCTAACGAGCTACACGGGCCTGATGACCTCGGGCGAGGCGACGTGGCGCATGCTGGTCGCGCGCACCGATCCGTTCTTCAAAGGCCTCGGCCAGCGGGTCTATTTCTTGGGTGCGGCCAAAGACCGGATGATGCTGGAGGGCGGCTACGCCATCCCCGTCGAGCGCCTCAAGGACGCCGATTTCATTTTGAACACCGGGGCGGATTTCGGCGCCACGGTCGCGCAGTACGAAGACCTGCTGCAGGCAGCGCATCGCCTTTCCCTGCCCATGGTCTGCGCCAATCCGGACCGGGTGGTGATCCACCACGGCGTGCGCGAGATCTGCGCCGGCACGCTCGCCGAGCGCTACGCCGCGATCGGCGGCACGGTGCGCGAAATCGGCAAGCCGCACAGCGAAGTCTACCGCCTGTGCCTCGACGCGCTGGGCGTGCCCGCCGCTGAGGTGCTGGCGATCGGCGACAGCCTCACGACCGACATCGCGGGTGCGGCGGCGTTTGGGATGGACAGTGTGTTGGTGGCCGATGGGATTTTTGCGGAGCCGCTGGGGGTAGCACCCGGTGGCCCGGGTTTGAGTGCGGCGGCAGTGACGCGTCTGGCGGCGGAGCTGGGCGTCGCAGCACCGACCTACGCGCTGCCGCATCTCGCGTGGTAGTGCCTACGCCAGCAGATTGACGTATTGCCCGCGCCCGGCGCCGGGGGTGATCAGGCTGATCAGGAAGCCCTGTGCCACCGCCGCTGCCATCGAGGTGTAGGCGACGGTTTCGGATGGCGGGATCATCCGCGTGGCGGATTCCGCAAAGCGTTGGTCGCCCGAGCTTGGTGCAACGGGCAAGCGGGGCGATGATACCGGCTGCTCGCCGTCGCCAGCGACAGACGGTGCCGTATTGAACGGCAGTGCGGCGCGGATCGCCTGGATGGATGCCGCCGCCGTAGCGCCGGCCAAACTGGTCAGGGCAAGCATAGCAGTCCCTCGTTGCGATCGCGGGGTTCTCCACGCGATAGGTCACACTGGCTTGGCGAGCCGTGATCGACACGTCATATAAGCATGACTGGGGTGCGACAACAAGAGGGCGCTTGGGTTACACCGCGGCAAGGGAATGATGACAAGATGAGACGTTGGCGCATCACAACCCTTACCGACCGCGTGTCGGCTGCAAAACGACGCCTGCTCCAGCGGCTCGCGCGGGCGGGCGAAATCCTCATGCTGGTGGCGACGCTGACCGCCTTGGTGCTCGGCGGCAAGTTCGCGCTGGGGGCGATGCGGGTCGCCGCAGACGTAACCGGCGGGGAGGCCGTGCTGTGGTGGGCGCTCACCGGTGCTGCTGCCGGTGCGACGGTCTATCTCAGCCTGGAAGCCTACCACCGGCTCAAGCGTTTCTATCGTCGCTAGGGTTGGCTCGACGCCGCGCACACCCATATCACAGGCTGCAGTGTTGGATATGAGGCGACGACGATGCGGATGGTGATGGCGGCAGCCGTGCTGCTGGCGACGACGACGACAGCTCTAGCCCAAGCCCCCGCGGGTCCGCCGCGCGGCTGGTCAGTCACCCTGGGTGCGGGCGCGCTGGTGTCGCCAAAGTACGAAGGCGCGAAAGACAGCCGCGTGCGGCCCTTGCCCTTCCTCGACATCCGCTACGGCAACAGCTTTTCGGCCTCCGTCCAGGATGGCATCCGCTTCAATCTGGCGGATAGTGAGCAGTTTCGCTTCGGCCCGGTTGTGAAGTACCGCTTCGGGCGCGAAGAAGGCGATGCGCGCCAGCTGCGCGGCACCGGTGACCGCGATGGCACGCCGGAAATCGGCTTTTACCTGAACTGGCAGCCAGTTCGCTGGCTGGAAGCCGGGATTGAAACCCGCCAGGGTGTTGGGATCGGGCATGGTGGCTTTTTGGTCGACCTCGATGTCAGCTTCAAGCACCGCTTCGGCAATTCGGTGTTCTTCTCGATCGGGCCGCGGACGACCTACGCGTCGGAAGACTTCATGCGCTATGAATTCGGCATCACCGCCGATCAAGCCCGCCGGTCCGGCTACCGCCGCTATGAGCCGGAAGCCGGCTTCAAGGACTACGGCATCAAAAGCTCGCTGCGCTGGCAGATCACGCCGAACTGGTCGACGGTGGCGCTTGGATCAGTGTCCAAGCTGATCGGTGATGCAGCCGACAGCCCGATCGTGAAAGCCGGCCGTACAACCCAGTTCACGGCCGGGTTCTTCGTCGGCTACACGTTCTAGCGGCACCCAGCCGAGCCTCGGGTGAGCGGTGTTGGCTCACCCGCAGCATCGTTTCGCACCACACCGGAGTTTCGGCGCGCAATAACCCCGTGCACAGCAAGGGAACTGTTGCGCAGCCGCCTCGTCTGCCCTAAACAGGAGAAAATCTCCGATCCAGGGCAGGATGTAGACAATGAAACGCGAAACTCCAAAAGGAAGCTTGCGTATACGGTTATATGGCGTGGTCGCTATCCTGGCACTCATGCTGGGATTCGAGACGATCTCGATTGGGCAAAAAGCTTGGAACGACTACGAAACGATGAAGCGTATCAAGCAGCTGGATGACGCAGCCAACAATTTTTCGGCTGGTCTATTTGAAGTATTAATGGAACGGCTTTACACCAACAATGCACTTCAAGCCCCCGCCCCGATCGACGACAGCACACGCCGGGAGATCGAAGCCCGCCGGAAAACCGTGCGGGAGAAGTATGAACCTGGTCTTGCCGCGCTGAAGCAGGTGGACTTCCCGAACCGGACATCTCTGCTGGCGACCTTGGATACGACGCTGGCGCGCGCCAACGACGCCCGTAGAAACGCCGAACGCGCCGTCACCCTGCCCCGCGACCAGCGCGATGAAGCCGTGCGATCTGGCTTCGTGCCAACCATCACGCAATCCGTCAACGCGTCCTTGGATGTTTGGCTGCCGGCCATGCACACCTACTCAAGCGCGGACCCGAAGCTTGCCACCTTGGCAGTGATCAAGGAACTTGGGTGGCGGTTGCGCGATATCGCTGGGTTTGAACGATCAAACGTCAGCCAAGCCATCGCCGGCGGAACCGGCATCACGCCTGAACGAGCGGCCCAGAACCTGGCCGTGCGCGCTCAGATCGACGTGCTCTGGCGCATCATTGAAAATCTCACGACGGATCCAACCACCGATCCCGTCATTCTTGCCGCGATGGCGGGCGCGCGCGACCGGTACTTCGGCGCATTCCGCCAAGCGGCAGACGCCATGAAGCAGATCAGCGACGCAGGCCGCACGGACTTTGGCATGACTGCTGCGCAATGGACGGATCTGACCACGCCACAGCTCGGCTCATTGCTCAACATCATGTATGCCGCTGCCACCGCGAGCGAGAAGCGTACCGAACAGCTGACGACCGCAGCATTCGATGAGTTTCTGCTCGACGCCCTTATCCTGGCTGCTGCCCTTATTGTCATAGCAGCCCTGGTGATCGCGGTTGAACTCAGCATCATTCGACCGATCGGGAGGCTGGATGCGACCATGCGCGAGCTCGCTACAGGCAATGCAACACTGGCAGTGCCGTTCCTGAATCGAGGAGACGAGATCGGCGGCATGGCCCGGTCGGTCGATGTCTTTCGCCAGGCGTACGACGAGGTGGAGACGCTACGGGCGGCCCAGCGGGAGTCTGAAGCCGCGGCGACCAGCGACCGGCGTGCGGTGATGACGAAACTGGCAGACTCTTTTGAAACCAGTGTCTCCACGTTGGTGCACAGTGTCGCCGCCGCAACGACAAAGATGGGCAATTCGGCTGCCGTGATGGTGAGTGCCGCCGACAACGCGAGCTCCCGCGCGGACATCGTCTCAACTGCCGCACGCCAAGCCTCCTCCAATGTGCAGACCGTGGCTTCGGCGGCCGAGGAACTCCACGCCTCCATCTCCGAGATCGGCCGTCAGATGCATCGGTCGACCACGGTCGCGTCCCAAGCCGTTGAGCAAACCGTGCGCACAGACGAACTGGTCCAAGGCCTGTCCGAAAAGGCCAAAAGCATTGGCGACGTGGTCAAGCTGATCAACAGCATCGCGGGGCAGACGAACCTGCTCGCCCTCAACGCCACCATCGAGGCGGCGCGGGCGGGCGAAGCAGGCCGGGGCTTTGCGGTTGTCGCGTCCGAGGTGAAAAACCTCGCAACCCAGACCGCGACTGCGACCGGCGATATCGCAGCGCAAGTCAGTTCCATCCAAGCCGCGACCGATGCCGCCGTTGCCGCGATCAAGGAAATCGCGGCCACCATCATCGAGATCAACGGTATCTCGACCACCATCGCGTCAGCGGTGGAGGAGCAAAGTGCGGCGACACGCGAAATCGCTCGCAATGTTCATGAAGCATCGTCGGGCACCACCCTGGTCAGCACCAACATTGTTGAAGTCACCGACGCTGTCGCCGAAACCGGTCGCGCGTCCGCCGATGTGAAATCCGAGTCGCGCGCGCTGGGCGAACAGTTCGAGCGTTTGAAGGGCGAAGTCGATCGCTTCGTCACCACCATCCGCGCGGCTTAGGCGAACGCTGATACGGTCACTGCGTCTAGCTGTCGCGTCGACCCAAGTACAGGCGGGCG